>NZ_JBHZCY010000107.1:0-31949 GCF_042786665.1 Kitasatospora sp. NPDC059146
GGGGGGGGGTGGGGGGGGTGCGGCCCGTGGCGTGTGGCCTCGGCGGCCCCCCCCCCCCCCCCCCCCACGGCCCGGGCGGCTACAGGCCCAGCGAGCGCTTCACGAAGTCGACCTGGAGCAGCAGCAGGTTCTCCGCGACCTCCTCCTGCGGGGTCATGTGGGTGACGCCCGACAGCGGCAGCACGGTGTGCGGGCGCCCGGCGGCCAGCAGCGCCGAGGAGAGCCGCAGGGTGTGGGCGGCCACCACGTTGTCGTCGGCCAGGCCGTGGATGATCATCAGCGGGCGTTCCAGCCCGGCCGCGTACCCGTTCAGCGAGTTCGCCGCGTACACCTCGGGCCGCTCGGCCGGGTGGCCCAGGTAGCGCTCGGTGTAGTGGGTGTCGTACAGCTCCCAGTCGGTCACCGGGGCCCCGGCCACCGCCGCGTGGAACACGTCGGGGCGGCGCAGCACGGCGAGCGCGGCGAGGTAGCCGCCGTACGACCAGCCGCGGATCGCGACCCGGTCGAGGTCCAGCGGGAACTCGTCGGCCAGCGCCCGCAGCGCCTCCACCTGGTCGTCCAGGGTGGCCCCGGCGAAGTCGAAGGCGATGGACTTCTCCCAGGCCGGGCCGCGCCCGGGGGTGCCGCGGCCGTCGGCGACGACCACCGCGAAGCCCTGGTCGGCGAACCACTGCGAGTTGAGGTGCGGGTTGTGCGCCTGGACGACGCGCTGGCCGTGCGGGCCGCCGTACGGGTCCATCAGGACGGGCAGCAGGCCGTCGCGCTCGCGGTCGTAGCCGGTGGGCAGGAACACGGCGGCCGGGATGCGGCGCCCGCCCGCGAAGCGGAAGACCGGGCGGGCGGTGATGGCCGGGGTCTCGGCGTACGAGGCGACGGTGGCGACGTCGTCGACCACCACGCCCTCCGGCAGGTCGCGGGCGACCTGCACCAGCGTGCCGGGCAGGTCGGGCTCGGCGGTGGCCCGGACGGTGATCCCGCCGGCGTGCACCGCGCTGGTGACGGAGGTGAACGGGCGGCCGTTGGCGGACTCCCAGGCCAGCTCCTTGCCGTCGTGGCTGATCCGGCCGACGGCGATCCAGCCGGGCTCGGGGTCGCTCTCCTCGGCGCCGCCGGAGGCGCTGAAGAACACCTCCCGCGCGGTGACCGCGACCACCGACCGCACGTGCAGGTCGGCCCCGGTGACGGCCTGGTCGCCGACCACCAGCGCCCGCACCCCGCCCTGGTCGGAGATCCGGACCAGCTTGCCGTCCGGGGTCCAGGCCGGCACGCCCGGGAAGGCCTCCAGCCAGACCTCGTCGTGCTCCTCGAACAGCACCTCGGTGGCGCCGGTGGTCACGTCCAGACCGAGGACCCGCTGGGCGCGCTGGTCCCGGGACTGGACGAGCAGCAGCGGCACGCCGCCCTCGGACCAGTGCACCCGGGCCAGGTACGGGAACGCCGCGTGGTCCCAGGAGACCTCGGTGCGTCCGCCGTGCAGGTCGAGCACCCAGAGCCCGACCTCGGCGTTCGCGGTGCCGGCCGCCGGGTAGGCGACCTCGGCGGGCTCGCGGTCCGGGTTGGCCGGGTCGGCGATCCACCAGCGGCGCACCGTGCTGTCGTCGGCGCGCTCGGCCAGCAGCCGCTCGCCGTCCGGGGACCACCAGAAGCCGCGGGTGCGGTCGATCTCCTCCTGGGCGATGAACTCGGCCTGGCCCCAGGTGACGTTCGGGCCGTCCGGCTCGGCGAGCGCCCGGTCGCCGCCGCCGTCGGTGCGGGTCAGCCGCAGTTCGCCGGCGGTGTTGGCGTAGGCGACGTGGGCGCCGTCCGGGGAGAGCCGCGGGTCCAGCAGCGGGCCCACGGCGGGCAGTTCGGCGGTGGTGCCGGCGGCCAGGTCGGCGGTGAACAGCCGGCCGGAGAGCGCGAAGGCGGCCCGGTCGCCGGCGGCGTCCAGGGCGTAGCCGACGATGCCGGCCGAGCTCTCCCGGCTGCGTTCGCGGCGCGCCTTCTCGGCCGGCGAGAGGTCCTCCTCGCCGCCGCCGAGCAGCACCGCCGGGTCGGCGGCGATCCGCTCCTCGCCGGTGGCGGTGTCGAGGGTCCAGAGCAGGTTGGCCCGGTCGCCGCCCGAGCGCGAGCGCAGGAAGACGACCCGCGAGCCGTCGGGTACGACGGAGAAGGAGCGGGGGGCGCCGACGGTGTAGCGCAGGGTCCGCGCGTACTGCCGGGGGAAGGTGTCCGCAGGAGTGTGGGAGGTCATGGCACCAGACCCTACGACGGGCGACTGCCACGGCCGGGTGACTGACGATCACTCGTTCGGAGCATCACCCCCGAGTACGCCTCGGAGGGCCCCGCACCCCCTCCGACCGGCCCGTGCGCCCCACGAGTGCCTCCTTGCCCCGGCGCGCGCGGACTCACTGAATGTAATGCTCCCCTTACCCATCGGGTATGACTGGTCAGGCGAGTGATCGTCGGGCCCCGTCCCGGGCCCGCCGGCCACCCGGCCCCGATTCCCGTACGGTCCCACCGCCGCCCTCCCCCGGGGGCCGGCGCCCGAGAAGGGGTGTGAGCCCACATGGCCATGAACATCTCCGCAGCCGTGCTGATGCTCGTCATCGTGGTGGTGCTGATCCGCCGCTCCGGCCTCAAGCTGGCGCACGCGATCGTCTGCGCACTGCTCGGCTTCTACCTGGCGTCCAGCTCGATCGCACCGTCGATCAGCCAGGTCACCAGCAACCTCGCCGGGATGATCAACGGCCTCAAGCTCTGACCCCGCAGCGCGGTCGTTAGGCTTCCTCCCATGACCGCGACTACCGGCCGCAGCCTCCTCCTGGTGCACGCCCACCCCGACGACGAGTCGATCGGCAACGGCGCCACCATGGCCAGGTACGCCGCCGAGGGCGCCCGGGTGACGCTGGTGACCTGCACCCTCGGCGAGGGCGGCGAGGTGATCCCGCCCGCGCTGGCCCACCTGACGGCCGATCGGGACGACACCCTCGGCGCCCACCGGATCGGCGAGCTGACCGCGGCGATGCGCGCGCTCGGCGTCACGGACTTCCGCTTCCTCGGCGGGCCGGGGTGCTACCGCGACTCCGGGATGATGGGCGTGCCCGAGAACGACGCCCCCGGCTGCTTCTGGCGGGCCGACGTCGACGAGGCGGCGGGCCACCTGGTCGCGGTGATCCGCGAGGTGCGGCCGCAGGTGCTGGTCACGTACGACGAGAACGGCGGCTACGGGCACCCGGACCACATCCAGGCGCACCGGGTCGCGATGCGCGCGTACGAGCTGGCCGCCGACCCGGCGCACGCCCCGGAGGCGGGCGCTCCCTGGCGGATCGCCAAGGTGTACTGGAACCGGATGCCCCGCTCGGTGCTGGACGCCGGCCTCGCCGCCACCGCGGCCGAGGCGCGCTTCCCGGGCGTCGCGCTCCCCGGCGACGTCCCCGGGGTGGTGGCCGACGAGGTGGTCACCACCGTGCTGGACGGCACCGGCTACGCCGCCCCCAAGGCCGCCGCACTGACCGCGCACGCCACCCAGATCACCGTGGCCGGCGACTCCTTCGCGCTCTCCAACCACCTCGGCCAGCCCCTGTTCGCCACCGAGTACTACCAGTTGGTACGCGGCCAGGCCGGGCCGGAGCGGCCCGAGCACGACCTCTTCGCGGGCCTCGGCGCCGACGCCACGGGCCCGGGAACCGACCCGACAGGCCCGGGAACCGACCCGGCCCCGAGCGAGGGGAACGCCCGATGACCGCGCCCGCCGCCAAGCCGAGGACCCGATCGGTCGCGGCCACCGTGCTCGGCACCCGCGAGGAGCGGCTGGCCGAGCCCCAACCCCCGCGCGCCGCCCGGATCGCGGCGTATGTCCTGTTCTTCCTGCTGGGCATCGCGGTGTCGGTGTGCGGATCCTTTGTGCAGGCCCTGTGGCCGCCCGTGGGAGTTCTGCTGGCGCTCGCCGCCACCGCCGCGACCTTCTACGCCGGCCTGCGGGTCACCGGCACCAAGCTGGGCGCCGGGATGCCCGCCGGCGGCTGGTTCCTGGCGATGCTGCTGCTGATGGTGCCCCGGCCGGAGGGCGACAACGTGCTCTGGTCCAATGCCACATCGCTGGCCTGGCTGTTCGTCGGCTCGATCCTGGGCGTGATCTGCGCCACCCTGCCCACCCGCACCAGCTGGTTCCCCGGCGTCCCCAACCCCAAGCGCTGAACCCGGCGGGCGGCCGCGTACGGTAGCGCACACAACGCGCAGTCAGGACCACTCCGCCGTACTCTCATACCGGAGGAACCGGACGTATCAGGATCTGTCCGAAGCCGTTCACCGCTCAGTTCTTCCCAGTATGGTGGTCCCGCAGTACGTCGTACCCGACCGCCGTTTGCCCCAGGCCCGGCGACCACGAACCGCGGTCGCGCCGCACGGCCCGCCCGCGAACCCGGAGCAGAGCAGCATTGAGCAGCCGCGAATCTGACAACGCCAACCCGACGCCCCGGCGCACGGGTCCGGACGCCTACCCGTCGGGCACGCCGCCCTACGGCACCCCGGCGGGCCCCGGCGGTGACCGGGCCGACACCGGGTCGGGCGGCGAGGACGACGGTCCGAAGACCGAGACGACCCTGACCACCAGGGTCCGGATCAACATCCCCGGCTCGCGCCCGATCCCGCCGGTCGTCGTCCGCAGCACCGTCAAGAACGAGACCGCCCGGGGCGACGACGGCCCGGCCGACCCGTTCGCGCCGGGCACCGAGCCGGGCGGCCCGCGACACCGCTCCGCACCCGCCTCGCCCGTCCTCGGCGTGATGGAGGGCGGCTCCGGCTCCGCCACCCCGCCCAACCTGCCGCCGGAGTGGCAGATCCCGCCGATCCCGCCGGCGACCTCGGAGTCCGAGTCCACCGGCGCGTGGTTCCGGCCGCGGCAGAAGAAGGCGCCGGCCGCCGAACCCGCCCCGGCCGCCGTGCCGGTCGGCGCCCCGAGCGTCCCGAGCACGCCGGAGGCCCCGGCCGTGCCCGGCCCCGGCGCCGAGGCCCGACCGCAGTCCGCCCCGAACGGCGCCCGCCCGGCTCCGGACGCCGGCGCCGCCCGGCCGAACGGCCGCCCGCTGCCCACCCGGGGCCAGGCCCCGCACCAGGGCGCCGCCCCGGCCGCCCCCGCCTCGCCCTACGGCGCCGGGGGCCCGGCCGAGGAGCCCGGGGTGTACGAGAGCGCCGACCCGTTCGCACCGGTCGCCGATCCGTTCGCCCCGACCGGCCCGACCGGCCCCGCCGCCGGCGCGCGCGGCCGCGGCGACCAGCGCGGCCCGCGCGGCAGCCGTCCGCAGCAGCCGTCGCCGCAGCAGCAGGGCGGCCCCCAGCAGGGCGGGCTGCCCCAGGGCGGCCTCCAGCAGGGCGGCGCCCCGCAGGGCGGGTTCCCACCGAGCGGGCTGCCGCAGAACGGCTTCCCGCAGGCCGAGCCCGGCCCGGAGGACACCTCGGTGGACGGCTTCGCGCCGATCCGCGAGCACGGCGCGCCCCCGGCCGCCATACCCGGCCTGCCCCGGAACGGCACCGCGCCGAACGGCGCTGTCCCGAACGGCACCGCGCCGCACGGCGGCCCGAACGGCGGCGGCCCGGACGGCTTCGACGGCCGTCCGCAGCCGGGCCTGTTCGCCTCCGCCCCGACCGGTGCCGACCCGTTCGCCACCCAGCGCCCGGCCGCCCCCGGCCAGGACCCCTTCGCTACCCCGGCGGGCCCCGGCGGGCTCTTCCCCGGCGCGCCCCAGCCCGGCTCCCAGCCGGCCCCGCAGCCCGCCCCCGGCGGGCCCCGGCGGGCGGGTCGTGACCCGGAGGCCACCGAGGTCACCCCGCTGCCCGCCCCCGGCCCCCAGGGCGCGGCGGACGGTCCCGGCGCCCAGGTCGACGCCGCCCCGTTCCTCCCCGGCGCCGTCCCCGGGCCGGCTCCCACGTCCGGCCCGGCACCCGCCAAGACCGAGCCGGCCGCCCCGGCCAACGGCAAGGGCAAGGGCAAGGCGAAGGCCAAGCGCGGCGGCCCGAAGAAGCTGGTCAAGCTCGGCGTCTACGCCGTCGGCGGGGTGTTCTTCCTCGGCGCCGCCGCCTACGGCACCGGCCTGATGCTCAACCAGTCCGACATCCCCAAGGGCACCGTGGTGCTCGGCACGGACATCGGCGGCAACGGCCGTGACCAGGCGATCCACGCGCTGGACGCCTCGGTCGGCAAGGCCGGGCAGCAGCCGCTCAAGCTCAAGATCGGCGACCAGAGCGTCGACCTGGACCCGACGGTCGCCGGCCTGAGCTTCGACACCACGGCCACCGTGGACGGCCTCGCCGCGCACAGCTACAACCCGGTCACCGTGATCACGTCGATCCAGGGCGGCACCAAGGCCGTCGCCCCGGAGGTCCGGGTCGACCGCGCCAAGCTCAAGGCCGCGCTGGACTCGCTGGCGGTCGGCTCGGGCCAGGGCCTGCAGGAGGGCTACGTCAAGTTCGCCGACAACGGCGACCCGGTCGTCGTCCCCGGCAAGGCCGGCCAGGCGGTGGACACCAACGCCGCGCTGGACGTGATCGAGCAGGCCTACCGCGACCGCGCCGCCGGCAAGCCGGACCAGCCGATCGCGCTGGCCGTCACGGCCGCCCAGCCCAAGGTCTCCACCCAGGCCCTCCAGGCCGCCGCGGACAGCCTCGGCAAGCAGGTCACCAGCGGGAAGATCCACGTCGTGGCCGGTGCCAAGACCTGGGACTTCGGCCCGAAGACCGCGGCCAAGGCGCTCACCCTGGCCCCGGACGCCTCCGGCAAGATCGCGCCCAAGTGGGACCTCGACGCGCTGGGCTCCCTGCTCAACGGCGCGTTCGACAAGGTGAAGGCCAAGAAGAACGGCCAGACCGCCGCGATCACCACCCAGGACGTCGCGGACGCCGTCACCTCGCTGTTCGACAAGACCGGTGACAAGGAACGCACCTTCAAGTTCACCGTTGCCTGACGTCTGACGCCTGACGCCTGACGCCCGGACGCCGGACGGCACCCACCGTCCGACGGCACCGGCCGACGAGCCGGGCACGAACGAGGGGCGGGGCCGCCGCACCGCACGGTCGCGGCCGTCCCGCCCCTCGACAACTCCCCCTCCCGTCAGCAAGATGTGACGCCACACCATCCGTCACAGTCACCCCGGGAGCCACGCCGATGGGCCGCCGCAGCCTCCAGCACCACCGGACGGCACTGCTCGCCGGCCTCACCGTCCTGACGCTCTCCCTCGCGCTCTGCTCCTGCTCCGCGGGGTCGGACGGCACCGTCGCGGACGCCCCGGTCGCCGCCACCGGGGTGCCCAAGCTGACCTCGGTCGACATCAACGCCCACGACCGCGCCCGGCTGCGCCAGGGCGGCACCCTGAACCTGGCGATCTCCCAGTTCTCCCACCAGTGGTCGCCGATCCACACCGACGGCACCGAGTCCTCGACCGTCGCGGTCGGCAAGCCGCTGCTGCCGACCTTCTTCCGTTCCGACGCGGCGGGCACCCAGACCGTCAACCCGGCCTACCTCCAGGAGGCCCACGCCGAGCTCAGGGACGGCCACCAGGTGGTCACCTGGACGCTCAACCCGAAGGCCCACTGGTCCGACGGCACCCCGATCACCTGGCGCGACATCGAGGCCAACTGGCGTGCCATGAACGGCAAGGACCCGGCGTACCGGCCCTCCAGCACCTCCGGCTTCGAGCTGGTCAGCTCGGTCGAGCGGGGCAAGGACGACTTCCAGGCCGTGATGACCTTCGACCGGCCGTTCTCCGAGTGGCAGTCGATGTTCAACGGCGCCGCCAACGCGCCGCTGCTGCCCGCGAGCAAGGTGTCCACCCCGGAGTTGTTCAACTCGGCCTACCTGGACGCCATTCCGCTCACCGCCGGCCCCTTCAAGGTCGAGCGGCTGGACCCGTCGGCGCAGACCGTCACCCTGGTCGCCGACCCGACCTGGTGGGGCGACAAGCCGGTGCTGGACCGGATCGTCTTCCACGCCATGCTGCCCGACGCGATGCGCACCGCCTTCGCCAAGGGCGAGATCGACCTCCTCAACAACGGTCCGGACCTGGCCGGCTACCAGGTCATCAGGAACACCAAGGGGGCGGCCGTGCGCCGGGCCGGCGGGCCGGACTTCCGCCAGCTCACCCTGAACGCCCGCAACCCCGTGCTCGCCGACGCGACCGTCCGCCAGGCCGTCCTCCAGGCGATCAACCGGGACGCCCTGATCCGCACCGACCTCAACGGCCTGGACTGGCCCGCCGTCCCGCTCAACAACCACCTGCTGGTCGCCAACCAGAACGGCTACCGCGACAACTCCCTGGGGCTGTCGCGCTTCGACCCGGCCGAGGCCGCCCGCAAGCTGGACGCGGCGGGCTGGAAGCTCGACGGCGAGGTGCGGAAGAAGGACGGCCACGAGCTGAACCTGCGGATGGTCGTCCCCGCCGGGGTGGCCGTGGCCCAGAACGAGACGGCCTCGGTGTCGAGGATGCTCAAGGACGTCGGCATCAAGGTCACCCCGGTGACGGCCGCCCCCAACGAGTTCTTCGACAAGTACGTCAACCGCAACGACTTCGACATCGCCGTCTACGCGCTGCTCGGCACCCCGTTCCCGGCCAGCGGCAGCCGCGCGAGCTACGCCCAGAACAGCTCCACCAACCGGGCCGGCGCCGGCAGCTCCGCGGTGGACGCCGCGCTCGACCGGGCCGCCGGCGCCACCGACGCCGGCACCGCCTCCGAGGCGATCAACCAGGCCGACGGCGAGCTCTGGAAGGTGGCCGGCGTCCTGCCGCTCTACCAGCGCCCGCAGCTGTACGGCGCCCGCGCCGACCTCGCCAACATCGGCGCCCAGGGCCTGTCCGACATCGTCTGGGAGAACGTCGGCTTCACCAAGTAGCGCCCCGGCGCCGGCCGGTCTCAGCCGTGCAGGGTCTCCCGCCAGTAGTGGCAGGCGCTGCGGCGGCCGGGCAGCTCGGCCCCCTCCGCGTCCGCCACCGGTACCAGCGGCGGGAGTTCGGTCAGGCAGCGGTCCTGCACCCGGTCGCAGCGGGGGTTGAACGCGCAGCCCGGGGGGATCCGCAGCAGGCTGGGCGGCAGGCCCTTGATGGCGTGCAGGTCCTGGCCCTTCTGGTCCAGCCGGGGGATGGAGTCCAGCAGTCCCCGGGTGTACGGGTGCGCGGGCCGGGCGTACAGCTCGTGCACGGGCGCCGTCTCGACGATCCGGCCCGCGTACATCACGGCGATCTTGTCCGCGACGTCGGCGACCACGCCGAGGTCGTGGGTGATCAGGATCAGGCCCATGTTGAACTCGGCCTGCAACTCGGCCAGCAGGTCCATCACCTGGGCCTGGACGGTGACGTCCAGGGCGGTGGTGGGCTCGTCGGCGATGATCAGGTCCGGCTCCAGGGACAGCGCCATCGCGATCATGATGCGCTGGCGCATGCCGCCGGAGAACTGGTGCGGGTAGTCGCCGACCCGCTGCTTGGCCGCCGGGATGCGCACCCGCTCCATCAGCTCGACGGCCTTCACCTTCGCCTCGGCGCGCGACAGCCCCTGGTGCACCCGGAACATCTCGCCCAGCTGGTAGCCCACGCTGAGCACCGGGTTGAGCGCGGACAGCGCGTCCTGGAAGATCATCGCGATCTGCCGGCCCCGGACGGTCCGCCGGAGCCGGGGGCTCATGGTCAGCAGGTCGTCACCCCGGAACAGGATCCGGCCCGAGGTGATCCGGCCGGGCGGCACGTCCAGGATGCCCATGATCGCCTGCGCCGTCACCGACTTCCCGGAACCGGACTCGCCCAGCACCGCCAGCGTCTCCCCCGCCGCCACCGAGTAGCTCACCCCGTTGACGGCCCTGGCGACGCCGTCCTGGGTGTGGAACTCGATGTGCAGGTCCTCGACCTCCAGCAACGGCGTCCCGGGCACCAGGTTCTCCCGTCCGCCGCCGACCACCTCGACCGCATCCATCCGGGCAGGCCTCCTCAGCGCAGCAGCGACCATCGACAGCCAGGCGCAGTGCAACTATCAAGGAACGGAGTGCACTTGGGGAGTGCGCGGCAGATCTCGGTTCCATCACGGCGAAGGGCGCGCCCCCGGTACGAGGACGCGCCCTTCGGTGGCAGGGGGTCAGGGGGTGCCCGGCCCGCTCCCGTTCTGCGCCGTGTCCTGCCCGCTCCCGCGCTCCGCGGCGAAGTGACACGCCGAGTCGTGCACCGCGGCGCCGTTCAGCCAGCCCGGCGCGGCCAGCAGCGGCACCTCCACCGAGCACCGCTCCTGCGCCTTCCAGCAGCGGGTGCGGAACCGGCACCCCGAGGGCGGGTTGGCCGGCGAGGGCACGTCCCCGGTGAGCACGATCCGGTCCCGGCTCTCGCGCGCCGTCGGGTCCGGCACCGGCACCGCCGACAGCAGCGCCTGGGTGTACGGGTGGGTCGCGTGGTCGTAGATCTCCAGGTCGCTGCCGAGCTCGACCATCTTCCCCAGGTACATCACCCCCACCCGGTCGGAGATGTGCCGGACGATGGAGAGGTCGTGGGCGATGAACATGTACGAGAGGTTGAACTCGCCCTGCAGCTGCTCCAGCAGGTTGATCACCTGCGCCTGCACGGACACGTCCAGCGCGGAGACCGGCTCGTCGCAGATGATGATCTCCGGCTTGAGCGCCAACCCCCGTGCGATGCCGATGCGTTGGCGCTGGCCGCCGGAGAACTGGTGCGGGTACCGGTTGATGTACTCCGGGTTGAGCCCGACCACGTCCAGCAGGTCCTGGACGGCCTTGCGGCGGTCGCCCTTGGGCGCCACCTCGGGGTGGATCTCGAACGGCTCACCGATGATGTCGCCGACCGTCATCCGCGGGTTCAGCGAGGTGTACGGGTCCTGGAACACCATCTGGATGTTGCGCCGGACGGCCTTCAACCCGGCCCCGGAGAGCCGGGAGATCTCCTCGCCCTTGTAGCGGACGGACCCTCCGGTGGCCGGCTCCAGGTTCATCAGCACCTTGGCCAGCGTGGACTTGCCGCAGCCGGACTCGCCGACGATGCCGAGCGTCTCGCCCTGCATCAGGTCGAAGCTGACCCCGTCCACCGCCTTGACCGCGCCGACCTGCTTCCTGAACAGCACGCCCTTGGTCAGCGGGAAGTGCTTGACCAGGTCCCGGACCTCCAGGATCGGCTCGCCGCGCGGCACCGGCTGCTCGAAGGCGACCTCCTCCGGCACCGCCACGCCCATCGCGCTGGCCCCGTTAACGGCCATGGAGGGTCTCCTTCCAGAAGAAGCAGGCGCTGCCGCGGCCCTCCAGCGGGGTGCCGTCCTCCTCGGTGACCGGGAACAGCTCCGGCACCTCGGCCCGGCAGACGTCCTGCGCCCGCGGGCAGCGGGGGTTGAAGGCGCAGCCCGGGGGGATCCGCAGCAGGTTGGGCGGCAGGCCCTTGATGGCGTAGAGCTCGTGGCCCTTCTGGTCCAGCCGGGGGATGGAGTCCAGCAGGCCGCGGGTGTACGGGTGCGCGGGCCGGGCGTACAGCTCGTGCACGGGGGCGGTCTCGACGATCCGGCCCGCGTACATCACGGCGATCTTGTCCGCGACGTCGGCGACCACGCCCAGGTCGTGGGTGATCAGGATGAGCCCCATGTGGAACTCGGCCTGGAGCTCCGCCAGCAGGTCCATCACCTGGGCCTGCACCGTGACGTCCAGCGCGGTGGTGGGCTCGTCGGCGATGATCAGGTCCGGCTCCAGCGCCAGCGCCATGGCGATCATGATGCGCTGGCGCATGCCGCCGGAGAACTGGTGCGGGTAGTCGTTCACCCGCTGCTTGGCCGCCGGGATGCGCACCCGCTCCATCAGCTCGACGGCCTTGGCCTTCGCCTCGGCCCGGGAGACGCCCTGGTGCGCCCGGAACATCTCGCCGAGCTGGTAGCCCACGCTGAGCACCGGGTTGAGGGCGGACAGCGCGTCCTGGAAGATCATCGCGATCTTCCGGCCGCGGATCCTGCGCCGTTCCTCCTTGCCCATCGTCAACATGTCCTGGCCGCGGAAGCGGATCTCCCCGCGCGGGATCCGGGCCGGCGGCATGTCCAGGATGCCCATGATCGCCTGGGCGGTCACCGACTTCCCGGAGCCGGACTCGCCCAGCACCGCCAGCGTCTCCCCGGCCCGGACGCTGTAGTTGACCCCGTTGACGGCCTTGGCGACGCCGTCCCGGGTGACGAACTCGACGTGCAGGTCCCGCACGTCGAGCAGCGGCCCCTCGTAGGGCGTCTGCCGTTCCTGCCCGGTGGCGTCCACAGCTGTACTCACGATGCGCTCCCCTCGCTCAGCGAAGCTTCGGGTCGAGGGCGTCGCGCACCGCGTCGCCCAGCATGATGAAGGCCAGCACGGTGACGGAGAGCGCCGCGGCCGGGAAGAACAGCACGTACGGCGCCGTGCGGATCACCTTCTGGGCGGAGGAGATGTCGATGCCCCAGGAGATGGTCGGGTCCTGGAGGCCGATGCCGAGGAAGCTCAGCGTGGCCTCGGCCGCGATGTAGCCGCCGAGCGCGATGGTGGCGACCACGATCACCGGGGCGATCGCGTTCGGCAGGATGTGCCGGAACATCAGCCGCCCCGTCCCGGCGCCGAGCGCCCGGCCGGCCACCACGTAGTCGGCCTGTTTGACGGTCAGCACCGCGCCGCGCATGACGCGGGCGATCTGGGTCCAGCCGAGCACGCCGAGGGCGATGACCACGCTCCAGACCGTGCGGGTGGCGAAGGCGTTCAGCAGCACCAGGGCGCCGAGCAGCAGCGGGATGCCGAAGAAGATGTCGATGATCCGGGAGATCACCGCGTCCACGGCGCCGCCGAAGTACCCGGCGACCATGCCGGTCAGCCCGCCGAGCACGGTGACCGCGGCGGTCACGAAGATGCCGACGGTGATCGAGGCGCGGGCGCCGTAGATGACCCGGGCGAAGATGGAGCGGCCCTGGGCGTCGTAGCCGAACCAGCCGGTGCCGAAGACGTCGCCCCAGGCGGGCCGGCGCAGGTAGTCGTTCACCAGGTCGGCCTTGCGCGGGTCGGCGTCGGTGAAGGCGTACGGGAAGACCGCCATCACCACCAGCAGCAGGATCAGCACCGCGGAGATCAGGAAGATCGGCCGCCGGCGCAGGTCCCGCCAGGCGTCGCCCCAGAGGCTGCGGGCTTCCTCCCGCTTCTCCACGTCGGGTTCGACCAGGGTCTCCTGCTCGACCGCCATGCCCTGCTCGCCCGCGTAGTCCAGGCGTGCGACGCCGGGCTTGGGGTGCGGCTTGGGCGAGTCCTCGTCGTGGATGTCAGGCATAGCGGATCCTCGGGTCCAGGACCGCGTAGAGCAGGTCGACGAGCAGGCTGGCGACCAGGTAGACGATCACCAGGACGGTCACGATGCCGACCACGGTGGGCCCTTCCTTCGTGTTGATCGCCCGGTACAGGACGTTGCCGATGCCCTGCACGTTGAAGATGCCCTCGGTGACGATCGCGCCGCCCATCAGGGCGCCCAGGTCGGTGCCGAGGAAGGTGACCACCGGGATCAGCGAGTTGCGCAGCAGGTGGCGCAGGATGATGGTGCGCCGGGGCAGGCCCTTGGCGACGGCGGTGCGCATGTAGTCGGCCCGCAGGTTCTCGCCGATCGAGGTCCGGGTCAGCCGGGCCACGTAGGCGAGCGAGAGCGAGCCCAGCACCACGGCGGGCAGGACGAGTTGGGAGAGGTCGTAGCTGTCCTGCACGGTCGGGGTGACCCAGCCCAGATTGGTGGCGAAGATCGTCTGCGCGATGTACGCCAGCACGAAGACCGGGATCGAGATCACCACCAGGGTCAGCACCAGCACCAGGGTGTCCGCGATGCTGCCGCGCCACAGTCCGGAGACCAGGCCGAGGGCGAGGCCGAGGACCAGCTCGAACACGAAGGCCAGCAGCGCGAGCCGGATGGTGACCGGGAAGGCCCCGGCCATGATGTCGGAGACCGGGCGGCCGGTGAAGCTGGTGCCGAAGTCGCCCTGGAACAGGTTCGCCATGTAGTGCAGGTACTGCTTCCAGACCGGTTGGTCGAGGAAGTACTTGTGCTTGATGCTGGCCACCACGGCCGGGTCGGCCGCCTTCTCCCCGAACAGCGCCGTCACCGGGTCTCCGGGCAGCGTGTAGACCATCAGGAAGATCAGCAGCGTGGTGCCGAAGAACACCGGGATCATCTGCAGCACCCGCCGCAGCACGTAACTGCCCATCCGAGCCTCCTTCCAGGGCGTGACCCGGCCGGGGGCGACCGGCCGGGAGGACCGGGCCCCGCCCTCCGTGCGGGGAGGGCGGGGCCGCGTGGGGGGCGGGTCAGCCCTTGACCTCGACCTGGGTCCAGGCCGGGTTGCCGAAGGAGTCGAACTTCACGTTCTGCACCTTGTTCGAGTAGCCCGAGTTGGTGCGGTAGTACCAGAGCGGGATGGCCGGCATGCCGCTCGGCAGCACCGCCTCGGCCTGCTGGTAGCCGGTCACCGTGTCGGCGACGCTGGCGGCCTCGTCGGCCTTGGTGGCGGCGTCGTCGAACTGCGGGTTGCTGTAGCCGAAGTCGTTGGAGGCCGCGCCGGTGCGGTAGACGTCGGAGAGGAAGTTGGCGTTCAGCGGGTAGTCCTGCACCCAGCCGGTGCGGAAGGCTCCGTTGAGCTGGTGGGCGGTAATCGCCGCGCGGGCGGTCTTGAAGTCGGGCTTCGGGTCGCCCAGGCAGTCCACGCCGGTGCTCTGCCGGATCGAGTTGCAGACGGCGTCGACCCACTCCTTGTGGCCGCCGTCCGCGTTGTAGGTGATCAGCAGCTTGTTGCCGGGGACGCCGCCGCCCTCCTGGATCAGCTGCTTGGCCTTGGCCGCGTCGAACTTGCAGAAATCGCCGCAGGCGCCGTCCTTGTAGCCTTCGACGCCCTCGGCGACCCAGGCGGTGGCGGGCTTGCGGGAGCCCTGGAGCACCGTCTTGGTGATGATGTCCCGGTCGATCGCCATCGACAGGCCCTGGCGCACCTTCGCCTTGTCCGGCGAGGACCAGTCGGCCTGGTACAGCGTGAAGCCGATGTTCTGGATCGCGCCCTGCGGGGCGTCGATGGCCCGGTCGCCGAGGTCGTTCTTGTAGTTCGCCAGCGCCGACGGCGGCACCTGGTCCATCACGTCGAGGTTGCTGGACTGGAGGTCCGCGTAGGCGGCCTCGGACGTGGTGTACATCTTGAAGACGATGCCGCCGTTCTTCGGCTTGTCCACGCCCTGGTAGTCCGGGAAGGTCTTGGTGACCACCTCGGTGTTGTGCGACCAGCTGACGAACTGGTACGGGCCGTTGCCCACCGGCTTCTGCCCGTACCCGGCCGGGTCCTTGAAGAAGGCGTCCGGCAGCGGCGAGAAGGCGATGTAGCCGAGCTTGTACTCGAAGTACGAGACCTTGTGGCTGAGCTTGACGGTGAAGTGCAGGTCGTCGGTGACGGTCAGGCCGGACATCTTGTCCGTGGTCGCCTTGCCGGTGGCCGGGTGGACGTCCTGGTAGCCCTCGATGTCGGAGAACCAGGAGCTGTTGATCTGGGCGTTGGCCGGGTTGGCGCCCCAGTTCCAGGCGTCCACGAAGTTCTTGGCGTGCACCGGGGTGCCGTCGTGGAACTTCCAGCCGTCCTTCAGGGTGATGGTGAAGGTCTGCGAGTCACTGGTGTCGATCTTGTCCGCGACCTGCATCCGGATCTTGGCGTTGCTGGGGTCGTAGTCGACCAGCCCCTTGAACAGGTTCTGGATGATGCGACCGCCGCCCACCTCGTTGGCGTTGGCGGGCTGCAGCGGGTTCTGCGGCTCATTGCTCTGGTAGCTGAACGTCTTGCCGGCGTCCGACGAGCCGTTGCCACCGCCTCCCCCGCTGCTGCCGCACCCGGTGGCCACCAGGACCACGGACGTCGCAGCGGCGAGGACCAGGCGAGCACGGGCGGCTACGGGCATGGAGGTCCCTCCTCAAGGGGTGTGTGTCGCATCACACCCCATGAGAAGCGCGCCCCGGCGACGGCGCGAGCCGGGTGCACCCGGACGGGTGCCGTGACCCCCCTGCCGAGTTGACGCGGCGCCGGGTCCTCCCGGCGCCCGGAACGCCGGAAGGGCCCGCGGCCGGAGCCGCGGACCCTTCCTGGTGCGTACGGGACGTCAGGCCGCGGCCGACTCCCGGACCTCGGCGAAGTGGCAGGCCGACTCGTGGGCAGCCGGGCCCTCCAGCGTGGTCGGGATCGCCAGCAGCGGGATCTCCTCGGCGCAGCGCTCCTCCGCCTTCCAGCAGCGGGTGCGGAAGCGGCAGCCGGACGGCGGGTTGGCCGGCGAGGGGATGTCCCCGGTGAGGATGATCCGCTCGCGGGACTCGCGCGCCGTCGGGTCCGGCACCGGCACGGCCGACAGCAGCGCCTGGGTGTACGGGTGGGTGGCGTTCTCGTAGATCTGCTCGTCGGAGCCGATCTCGACCATCTTGCCCAGGTACATCACGCCGACGCGGTCGGAGATGTGCCGGACGATGGAGAGGTCGTGCGCGATGAACATGTACGACAGGCCGAACTCGCCCTGCAGCTGCTCCAGCAGGTTGATCACCTGCGCCTGGACGGACACGTCCAGGGCCGAGACCGGCTCGTCGCAGATGATGATCTCCGGCTTGAGCGCGAGGCCGCGGGCGATGCCGATGCGCTGGCGCTGGCCGCCGGAGAACTGGTGCGGGTACCGGTTGATGTACTCCGGGTTCAGACCCACCACGTCCAGCAGGTCCTGGACGGCCTTGCGGCGGTCGCCCTTGGGCGCCACCTCGGGGTGGATCTCGAACGGCTCACCGATGATGTCGCCGACCGTCATGCGCGGGTTCAGCGAGGTGTACGGGTCCTGGAACACCATCTGGATGTTGCGTCGGACGGCCTTGAGGGCCGCGCCGCTCAGGGTGGAGATGTCCTCGCCCTTGAACAGCACCTGACCGGAGGTGGCCCGCTCCAGGTTCATCAGCACCTTGGCCAGCGTGGACTTGCCACAGCCGGACTCGCCGACGATGCCGAGCGTCTCGCCCTTCTTGAGCTCGAAGCTGATGCCGTCGACGGCCTTGACCGCGCCGACCTGCTTCTTGAACAGGACGCCCTGGGTCAGCGGGTAGTGCTTGACCAGGTCCTTGACCTCCAGGATGTTCTCAGCCATGGAGGGTCTCCTTCCAGAGGTGGCACGCGCTGCGGCGGCCGGTGATCTCCGTGCCGTCCTCGTCGGTCACGTGGTGCAGCAGCGGGACCTCCGTGCGGCACAGGTCGGTGGCGACGTCGCAGCGGGGGTTGAACGCGCAGCCGGCCGGAACCTTGAGCAGGTTCGGGGGCAGGCCCTTGATCGCGTACAGCTCCTGGCCCTTCTGGTCCAGGCGCGGGATCGAGCGCAGCAGGCCCTTGGTGTACGGGTGCGCGGGGTTCGCGTACAGCTCGTGCACCGGGGCGGTCTCGACGATCCGGCCCGCGTACATCACGGCGATCTTGTCCGCGACGTCGGCGACCACGCCGAGGTCGTGGGTGATCAGGATCAGGCCCATGTTGTACTCGGCCTGGAGCTCCGCCAGCAGGTCCATCACCTGGGCCTGGACGGTGACGTCCAGCGCGGTGGTGGGCTCGTCGGCGATGATCAGGTCGGGCTGCATCGACAGCGCCATGGCGATCATGATGCGCTGGCGCATGCCGCCGGAGAACTGGTGCGGGTAGTCGTTCACCCGCTGCTTGGCGGCGGGGATGCGCACCCGGTCCATCAGCTCGATGGCCTTGGCCTTGGCCTCGGACTTGGAGGCGCCCTGGTGCACCCGGAACATCTCGCCGAGCTGGTAGCCCACGCTGAGCACGGGGTTGAGCGCCGAGAGCGCGTCCTGGAAGATCATCGCGATCTTCTGGCCGCGGATCTTGCGCCGCTCCTCGTTGCTCATCTTGAGCATGTCCCGGCCGCGGAACAGGATCTCGCCCTGGGTCACCTTGCCCGGGGGCATGTCCAGGATGCCCATGATGGTCTGGGCCGTCACGGACTTGCCGGAGCCGGACTCGCCGAGGACGGCGAGGGTCTCGCCGGCCGCGACGGAGTAGTTGACGCCGTTGACGGCCTTGGCGACGCCGTCCCGGGTGTGGAACTCCACGTGGAGGTCCTTGACCTCCAGGAGCGGGGTTCCGACTTCGAGACGATCGCTCTTCTGGTTGTTCTCGATCACGGTGGTCATCGGGTCGTCACCTCTTCTCTCAGCGGAGCTTCGGGTCGAGGGCGTCGCGCACCGCGTCGCCGAGCATGATGAAGGCCAGCACGGTGAGGCTCAGCATGCCTGCCGGGAAGAACAGCGCGAACGGCGCCGTACGGATCAGCTTCTGGGCCGAGGCGATGTCGATGCCCCAGGAGATGGTCGGGTCCTGCAGACCGATGCCCAGGAAGCTCAGAGTCGCCTCCAGGGCGATGTAGCCGCCGAGGGAGATGGTGGCGACCACGATCACCGGGGCGATCGCGTTCGGCAGGATGTGCCGGAACATGATCCGGCTGGTGCTGGCGCCGAGCGCCTTGGCCGCCGTCACGAAGTCGGACTGCTTGACCGTGATCACCGAACCGCGCATGACACGGGTCATCTGGGTCCAGCCCAGGGCGATCAGGGCGAAGACCACGCTCCAGATCGTGCGGGTCGGGAAGGCGTTGAGGATCACCAGCGCGCCGAGCAGCAGCGGGATGCCGAAGAAGATGTCGGTGATGCGGGAGATGATCGTGTCGACCCAGCCGCCGAAGTAGCCGGCGACCATGCCGGCGATACCGCCGAGGACGGTCGTACCGACGGTGACGCAGATGCCGACCACGACCGAGGCGCGGGCGCCGTAGATGATGCGGGCGTAGATGCTGCGGCCCTGGCCGTCGTAGCCGAACCAGTCACCCTCGAAGAAGTGGTCGTAGACCGGCGGGGTGTGGAAGTGGTTGCGCAGGTCGCCGGCGCGCGGGTCCACCGAGGTGAACAGCCCGGGGGCGATCGCGATCACGATCAGCAGCAGGATGAGCAGCCCGGAGATCACGAAGATCGGCTTGCGCCGGAGGTCGTGCCAGGCGTCGGAGCCGAGGCTGCGCGCCTTCTCCGGCTTGGCGGCCGCCGCGACGGTGGCCTGGGCCGGGATCTTCCCGGTCGTCTTCTTCTCGGTCAGGTCAGGCATACCGGATCCTCGGGTCCAGGACCGCGTAAAGCAGGTCGACGATCAGGCCGGCGGCCAGGTAGACGATCACCAGGAAGGCCACGAAGCCGGAGACGGTCGCGCCCTCCTTCATGTTGATCGCTTGGTAGAGCGCGTGGCCGACACCCTGGACGTTGAAGATGCCCTCGGTGACGATCGCGCCGCCCATCAGGGCGCCGAGGTCGGTGCCGAGGAAGGTGACCACCGGGATCAGCGAGTTGCGCAGCAGGTGGGTGCCGATGACCTTCCGGCGCGGCAGGCCCTTGGCCACCGCGGTGCGGACGTAGTCGGCCTTGATGTTCTCGGCGATGGAGGTACGGGTGAGGCGCGCGACGTAGGCCAGCGACAGCGAGCCGAGCACGACGGCCGGCAGCACCAGCTGGGTGATGTCGTCGCTGTGCTGGACGGTCGGCGTGACCCACTTGAGGTTGATGCCGAAGATCGTCTGGAACAGGAAGCCCAGCACGGGGACCGGGATCGAGATCAGCAGCAGGGTGAAGACCAGCGCACCCTTGTCGAAGATCTTGCCGCGGCGCAGGCCCGCGATCAGGCCGATGCCGATGCCGACCACGATCTCGATGGCGAACGCGAACAGCGCCAGCCGGACCGTGACCGGAAGTACCTCGGTGATCTTGTCGAGCACCGGACGTCCGTCCAGTGCCTTGCCGAAGTCGCCGGTGAGCAGGCCCCCCATGTAGGAGAGGTACTGCTGGACCAGCGGCTGGTCCAGGTGCTGCTGGTGCTTCAGGGCTGCGAGCTGCACCGGGTCCGGCGCCTTGTCGCCCCACAGTGCTGCCAGCGGGTCACCGGGCAGCAAGTGCACCATGAAAAAGATGAGTGCGGTCGTTCCGAGGAACACCGGAATCATCTGGAGCAGTCGCCTCGCGACAAAGCGCCCCATCGTGCCTCCATGTATGGCTCTGCCGGGCCCGTCAACCCGGCAAGAGATAAGTCGGCGTGCCAACGGCCGGTGCCAGTCCTCGCCCTTGTGGGGATGGGACGGGCACCGGCCGTTGTCACCGGGTCAGGCGGTGCCGACCGATTACTTCTTCTTCTTGACCTCGACGTCGGTGTAGACCGGGTCGCCGAAGGAGTTGAACTTCACGTTCTGGACGTTGTTCGAGTAGCCCGAGTTGGTCTTGTAGTACCAGAGCGGGATCGCCGGCATGTCCTTGGCCAGAACGGCCTCGGCCTGCTGGTAGAGCTCGGCGGTCTTCTCGACCGTGGTGGCCGCGTCGGCCTGCTTCGCCAGGTTGTCGAACTCCGGGCTGGAGTAGCCGGCGTCGTTCGCGGCGGCACCGGTGCCGTAGACGTCCCGCAGGAAGTTGGCGTTCAGCGGGTAGTCCTGCACCCAGCCGGTCCGCATCATGCTCTGGACCTGCTTCTTGGTGACGATGTCACGCGAGGTCTTGAAGTCCGGCTTCGGGTCACCGAGGCACTCGACGCCGGTCGCCTGGCGGATCGAGTTGCAGACCGCGTCCACCCACTCCTTGTGGCCACCATCGGAGTTGTACAGGATGGTGATCTTGCCGCCGGGGACGCCACCGTTGTCGGTGATGAGCTGCTTGGCCTTGGCCGGGTCGTACTTGCAGGCGTCGCCGCAGACGCCGGCCTTGTAGCCCATGACGCCCGGCGCCACGAACGAGTCGGCGGGCTGACGGCTGTTGTTCAGCACCGTCTTGGTGATGGTGTCGCGGTCGATCGCCATCGACAGGCCCTGGCGCACCTTGGCGGCCTTGTCCTTGTCCATGGAGGACCAGTCCGCGTTGTACAGCGCGAAGGAGATGTTCTGGATCGCGCCCTGGGCCTGGTCGATCGCGCGCTTGCCCAGGTCGTCCTTGTACTTGGGCAGGTCGGTCGAGTCGACCTGGTCCAGCACGTCCAGCGTGTCGGACATCAGGTCCTTGTACGCGGCCTCGGGCGAGGTGTAGCTGCGGAAGACGATCCCGCCGTTCTTCGCCTTGTTGGTGCCGGTGTACTTGTCGTAGGCCTTGAGCGTGATGGCCTTGTTGTGCTCCCACGACACGAACTGGTACGGGCCGTTGCCGACCGGCTTCTCGCCGAAGCCCTTCGGGTCCGCGAAGAACCCGGTGGGGAGCGGGAAGAAGGCCGAGTAGCCGAGCTTGTACGTGAAGTACGAGACGGGCTGGGCCAGTTCGATGGTGAAGTGGGTGTCGTCGACGACCTTGAGGCCGGCCATCTCCTTGGCGGTCGGGTCGCCCTTGTCCGGGTGGACGGCGTCGTAGCCGACGATGTCCGAGAACCAGTCGGAGTTGATCTGGTTGTTGGCCGGGTTGGCGGACCAGTTCCAGGAGTCCACGAAGGACTTGGAGGTGACCGGGGTGCCGTCGTGGAAGGTCCAGCCGGACTTCAGCGTGACGGTGTAGTTCTTGGCGTCGGTGGTCTCGATCTTGTCGGCCACCTGGTTGCGAAGAGCACCGGTCGCGGGGTCGTAGTCGACGAGGCCCGTGAACAGCTGCTTGACGATACGGCCGCCCTGGTTCTCCATGGCGTTGGCCGGCTGCAGCGGACGCTGCGGCTCCGCGCTCTGGAAGCTGAACGTGCCCGAGGGGTCGACCGCGGCGCTGTCCGAGCTCCCGGAGGTGTCGCTGCTGCCGCTGCTGCTACAAGCAGTCGCGGCGAGCGCGACAGCAACAGCTGCGACAACCCACTTGGCCTGGCTCACACCACGCATCGGTGTGCCTCCTGAATTCGACGTTTGCGACGAGGAGGGCAACGCGGAACGGTGATCACCGGACCCGCAATGCCGTCCGCGCTCGTGGTTTCGGCGCGCACCCCTGCGCGTTCACCCTTGACCCGAGCCTGACTGCACCCACTATCCGTCACGCACGGACACGAAAGTGACCAGTGACGATCTCAATTAGGTCACATGAACAGTCGGTAAGTTTCGAAAACCGGACATATGAGACATAGCCAGACAGGCACCAAACGGACAGTCGTCACGGATGACGAACTGTCACGTTCGCTCAGCGGACACCTGGGTGTGATGAGCGCTATTCCGTTAATAGCGGCCCCGACAACTTGGAGTAGTTGAAAAAGTTCGCCCCCCTCTCCATCGGAAAGGGGGGCGAAGCATTCCGGCCAAAGGCCGGTCAGAGCGTCCGGATCACGCCTTCTTGGCGCGCGAGGCGGTGCGTCCGCGGTCCTTCTGGTCCAGCACGACCTTACGGATGCGAACCGTCTCCGGGGTCACCTCGATGCACTCGTCCTCGCGGCAGAACTCCAGCGACTGCTCCAGCGAGAGCTTGCGCGGCGGGACGATCGACTCGGCCACGTCCGCGTTCGCGGACCGCATGTTGGTGAGCTTCTTCTCCTTGGTGATGTTCACGTCCATGTCGTCGGCGCGCGAGTTCTCACCGACGATCATGCCCTCGTACACCTCGGTGCCCGGCTCGCAGAAGAGCACGCCGCGCTCCTGGAGGTTGGTCATCGCGAAGGCGGTGACCACGCCGGCCCGGTCGGCGACCAGCGAGCCGTTGTTGCGGGTGGTCAGGTTGCCGAACCACGGCTCGTGGCCCTCGTGGATCGAGTGGGCGATGCCGGTGCCGCGGGTGTTGGTGAGGAACTCGGTGCGGAAGCCGATCAGGCCGCGGGACGGCACGACGAACTCCATCCGGACCCAGCCCGAGCCGTGGTTGGACATGTTGTCCATCCGGCCCTTGCGGATGCCCATGAGCTGGGTGACGGCACCCATGTGCTCCTCGGGCACGTCCACCGTGAGGCGCTCGACCGGCTCGTGGGTCTTGCCGTTGACCTCCTTGGTGACCACCTGCGGCTTGCCGACGGTCAGCTCGAAGCCCTCGCGGCGCATGGTCTCGATCAGGATGGCCAGCGCCAGCTCACCGCGGCCCTGCACCTCCCAGGCGTCCGGACGCTCGGTGTCCAGGACGCGCAGCGAGACGTTACCGATCAGCTCGCGGTCCAGGCGGTCCTTCACCTGGCGGGCGGTGACCTTGCGGTCCACCTTGACGCCGGCCTTGGCGTCCGCGCCCTTGCCGCTGCCGCCGCGGCCGACCAGCGGCGAGGTGTTGGTGCCGATGGTCATCGAGATGGCCGGCTCGTCCACCGTGATCAGCGGCAGCGCGATCGGGTTCTCCGGGTCGGCCAGGGTCTCGCCGATCATGATCTCGCCGATGCCGGCGACGGCGCAGATGTCACCGGGGCCCGCCACCTCGGCCGGCTTGCGGGTGAGCGCCTCGGTCATCAGCAGCTCGGAGATGCGGACGTTCGAGATGGTGCCGTCGCGCTTGATCCAGGCCACGGTCTGGCCCTTGCGCAGCTCGCCCTGCTCGACGCGCAGCAGCGCGATGCGGCCGAGGAAGTTGTCGGCGTCCAGGTTGGTGACGTGGGCCTGGAGCGGCGCGTCCTCGTCGTAGCTCGGGGCCGGGACGTGCTCCAGCAGGGTGGAGAAGAACGGCTCCAGGCTGGTGCTGTCGGCCGGGACGGTGCCGTTCTCCGGCTTGGTCAGCGAGGCCACGCCGTCACGCGCACAGGCGTAGACGATCGGGAACTCGATCTGGTCCTCGTCCGCGTCCAGGTCCAGGAACAGGTCGTAGGTCTCGTTGATGACCTCGTCGATCCGGGAGTCCGGGCGGTCCGTCTTGTTGATGCACAGGATGACGGGCAGCTTGGCGGTGAGCGCCTTGCGGAGCACGAAGCGGGTCTGCGGCAGCGGGCCCTCGGAGGCGTCGACCAGCAGCACGACCGCGTCCACCATCGACAGACCGCGCTCGACCTCGCCACCGAAGTCGGCGTGGCCCGGGGTGTCGATGATGTTGATGGTGATCGGAGCGCCACCATCCTTCGGGTGGTACTTGACGGCGGTGTTCTTCGCGAGAATGGTGATGCCCTTCTCGCGCTCCAGGTCGTTCGAGTCCATCATGCGGTCGTCGAGCTGCTGGTGGGCCGCGAAGGCACCGGCCTGCTTGAGCATGGCGTCGACCAGCGTGGTCTTGCCGTGGTCGACGTGGGCGACGATGGCGACGTTACGGATGTCGTTGCGCGTGGGCATGCCTTGCGGATTCTCCCGGAATCGTGGGTTACGGCGGGCCCGGCCGCGAGACGCGCACCGGCGGCCCTTCGGCCGCGCCACCCGTTCCGCCTGCTACTACCGGTCCACCCGCCGGGCATCTGGACATGCCTCGGCTTTTCCCTATGGTACGGGGAACCGTCCAAGGCGGCAGAAACGAGCAGGTCGGGCGGGATCAAGATCACAGACGAGTCACGTCCCCGTCACCCCGCGGTCGCCTTCCGACACTCCCCCGTTCGCACTCCGGTGGCCCGGCCCGCCCGGCTCCGCTACCGGCTCCGGCCCACGTCCTGGAAGCGCGGCCAGCCGAAGCCGAAGGCCCCCGCCCCGGCCACGCCGGTCCGCACCCCCACCAGTTCCGGCCGCTGGTAGAGCGGGACGGAGTGCCCGAGCTGCCAGATCCGGACGTCCGCCTCCTGCAACAGGTCCAGCCGGGCCGCCGGGTCGAGTTCGGTGACCGCCCGGTCGAACAGCCGGTCGATCTCCTCGGTGCCGCTGCGGCCGTAGTTGCCGCCGGACTCGAGCGCGCCGTCGGCGTCCGGCCGGGGCTTGGCGTACGCGGCGCGCTGCTCCACGGCCGGGCTGGGGCCGACCGGCCAGGAGAACAGCGCGAGGTCGTAGTCGCCGTCGGCCAGCTGCTCCGGGACGAAGGTGTCGGCGGGCGCGGTCAGCGTCCTCACCCCGATGCCGTACCCGTCGAGGTCCGCGGTGAGCGCGTCGGCGGTGCGCCGGGCGGTCGCGGAGCCGGCCGGGACGAGCAGGGTGAGGACGAGCTCCTTGCCGTCCTTGGTCCGGGTGCTCCCGTTCAACAGCTTCCAGCCGGCCTCGTCCAGCAGCGTCGCGGCGTCGGCCGGTCCGATCGCGGCGCTGTCGTCCCGGTAGCCCTCCTGGTCGCCGGCGAGCAGGTGGCTGCCGAGCGGGGCGCCGGGCAGGCCGAGCGGGGTCAGCGCGGCCTCGGCGATCGACCGCCGGTCCACCGCCCGGGCCACCGCCCGCCGCAGGGCCGGGTCGCCGAGCGGGCCGCGGGTGGCGTTGAGGGTGAGCTGGGTGAGCGAGGGGGCGGCCGCCCGGTGCACGGTGACCCCGGGCAGCGACTCGGCCCGCCGCAGCGCCGACGCCGCCGCCTCGGGCACCGCTTCGGGCGCCGCCTCGGGCGGGGCGGCGGCCGCGGAGCCGCCCTTGGACGGGGCCGGGGAGGACGGTGCTGGCGACGGCGGTGCGGGCGACGGCGCGGGCGACGGCACCGCCCGGTCCACCGCGGCGGTGAGCGGGGCGACGTCCAGCCGGCCCTGGTCCAGCGCGTCCAGCCGCCGCTCGGGCGGCGTGGCCAGGAAGTCGATCCGGTCGGTCTTCGGCCGGTCCCCCCACCAGAGCGGGTTGCGCTCCACGGTGACCCGTCCGCCGTCCTCGTCGTACCGGGTGAGCGCGTACGGCCCGGCGCTCAGGTGGCCGGTGCCGGTCAGCGCCCGGTTGAAGGCGGCCGGCGTGGCCGTCTCGGCGGCCGGGTAGAGCGGCCCGAACAGGGCCCGCCACTCGGCGTACGGCCGCCGGAAGGTCACCTTGACCTCGTGCGGGTCGGCGCCCTCGGCGACCGAGTCGACGGCCTCGTACCCGGCCGCCGGCCCGCCCCGGTAGGCCGGGTCCAGGCCGGACAGGGCGGCCCGCTGGGCACCGAGGTCGGCGGCCGACAGCGGGGTGCCGTCGGTCCAGACGGCGTGCGGGTTGAGCCGGTAGGTGACCACCTGCGGCTGCTGCCCGGGCGGGGTGGACTCGGCGCCCACCAGGTAGTCCGGGTCCGGGACGAGCCGCCCGCGCTCGTCGGGCCGGAACAGCGAGGGGTACAGCGCGTGCGCGAGCAGCGCCGAGTCGGCGCCGGCCCCGCGCTGGTAGACGTTGAGCGTGGCCGGGACGCCGTCCAGCGCCCAGCTCAGCGTGCCGCCGTCCCGGACGGCGCCGCGCTCGGCGGCGCGGACGTCCCCGGTGGTGGCGGTGGGCTCGGCCCGGGCCGGTGCGGGCGAGGGGCCGCGGCCCCGGTCGTCGGAGCAGCCGCCGAGCCCGGCGGCGAGCAGCAGTGCGGCGGCTGCGGCGGTGAGCTGGCGGACGCGCATGGCGGCCATCGAACGCCGCCCGCCCCGCCCGGCCCGCGCCGACACGGCGGGCCGCCGGGCGACTGCACCCGTACGGCCCAGCCCCGCCGGGCGCTACAGCGCCAGCTCGAACCAGACGATCTTGCCCTTGGGCGTGCGCCGGCTGCCCCAGCGCTCGGCCAGCAGGCTGACCAGCTGCAGGCCGCGCCCGCCCTCGTCCGTCTCCTGGGCGCGCCGCTGCCGGGGCTGGGCGTAGCCGTCGTCCCAGACCTCGCAGACCATGCTGCGCTCGCGCAGCAGCCGCAGCCGGATCTCGCCCCGGCCGTGCTTGAGCGCGTTCGTCACCAGCTCGCTGACCAGCAGCTCGGTGGTGTCGACCAGCTCGTCCAGCCCCCGGGCGAGCAGCCAACTGCAGGCCAGTTCACGGGCCTTGGCGACGGAGGTCGGCTCGGGCGGCAGGAACCAGTTGCCGACCGCGTCCTCGGGGAAGGCGTGCACCTTGGCCATCAGCAGGGCGATGTCGTCCTCGCCGTGGTGCGGGTCGAGCTCGCCGAGGACGTGGTCGCAGAGGTCCTCCAGGCCCTTGCCGCGGTCGCTGAGCGCGGCCCGGAAGGCGCGCAGGCCCTCGTCCAGCTGGTGCTTGCGGCTCTCCACCAGGCCGTCGGTGTAGAGGCCGAGCAAGGCGCCGTCCGGGAGGGTCAGCTCGACCTCCTCGAAGGGCTCGCCGCCGACGCCGAGCGGCAGGCCGGGCGGCACGTCGAGCATCCGGGCGGGCTCGCCCGGGCTGAGCAGGACGGGCGGCAGGTGGCCGGCGTTGGCGAACACGCAGCGGCGGGTGACGGCGTCGTACACGGCGTACACGCAGGTGGCCAGGTAGACCTCGCGGGCCTCCTCGTCGGCCGTCGAGGTGAGCCGGCCGTACTGGGTGGGCGGCCCGGCCGGGACGGAGTCGTCGCCGAGGCCGCGGGCGATCTCGTCCAGCGCGCCGAGCACCTCGGCCGGGTCGAGGTCGAGCATGGCCAGGGTCCTTACCGCGGTGCGCAGTTGGCCCATCGCGACGGCGGCGCGCAGACCGCGGCCCATCACGTCGCCGATGACCAGGGCGGTGCGGTTGCCGGGCAGCGGGATGACGTCGAACCAGTCGCCGCCGACCTCGGTGTTGTTGTTGCTGGGCAGGTAGCGGCAGGCGATCTCCAGGCCGCTGGCGGCCGGGTTGCCCGGGGGCAGCAGGCTGCGCTGGAGGATCAGCGCCCGCTCGTGCTCGCGGCGGTAGAGCCGGGCGTTGTCGATGCAGACGGCGGCGCGGGCCACCAGCTCCTCGGCGATCGCCACGTCGCGGGCGTCGAAGGGCTCGCTGCCGATCGCCCGGGAGAGCTGGACGAGGCCCAGCACCTGGTCGCGGGCCACCAGCGGGACGATCAGGGTGGAGCGCAGCAGCGGGTCGCGGCCGGGCTCGGGGACGACGCTGCGGCCGGTGCGCAGCGCCCGGGCGTGCGGGGAGCGGCGCGGGTAGCAGAGGGTGCCGCCGGCTTCGGCGATCGGCAGGCCGGTGACCGAGCCGAGCACCGAGGAGGCGCCGCCGATGACGCTGGAGACGGCGACCCGGCGCAGTTCGCCGCTGCCGTCGGTGAGCACGGTGTCGCCGAGGCGCCCGGCGCTGGGGACGGTCTCGCCGGAGAGCAGCGCGGTGTACAGGTCGACGGTGGCGAGGTCGCAGAACGGCGGGACGACCACGTCCAGGAGCTCCTTGGCGGTGGTCTCCAGGTCGAGGGTGGAGCCGATGTGCGCGCTGGCCTCGTTGAGCAGGGCGAGGTTGCGGCGCACGCCGTCGGCCTCGCGCTCGGCGACGTGCCGGCTGGTGACGTCGGAGACCTGTCCGGCCACGCCCATCGGCTGCCCGGCCGAGCCGTTGAGCCGGTACAGCGAGACGGCCCAGAGCCGGTTGCCCTCGCGGGTCGGGACGGCGCTGTGGAAGCGCAGGTCGAAGACGGGCTCCCCGGTGGCGAGGACCTTGCGCAGGGCGGCACTGAGCCGGTCGGCCTCGGACGGCGGGAAGAGGTCGTGCGGGGTGAGGCCCTCCAGGTCGGTGGGGACGAGGCCCATTCCGGAGGCGAAGGCGTCGTTGACCCGCTGCAGCCGCAGCCGGTCGTCGAAGAGCACGAAGCCGGTGGGCGTCTGCCCGAAGACGGCTTCGGAGGCGGCGAGGTCGGTCTCGATCCGGCGCAGCCGGCCGAGGTCGACCGCCAGACAGGTGGCGCCCGCGGTGGGCAGGGCGCTGTCGGGCATCAGGTAGAGCTCGGCGAGTCCCTCGCCGCCGGCGGCGTCCCGGTAGGGGGTGGTGCCGACCCACTCCTCGCCGGCCAGGGTGCGCTCCAGCCGGGCGCGGCCGCGGCGCCAGAGTTCGCGGGGGACGAAGGTGCTGATCGGGTCGGCGCCCACGGCCTCGGCGGCGGGGACGCCGAAGAACTCGGCGGCGCGCTCGCTCCACTGGCTGATCCGGCCGTCGGGGCCGATCGCGAAGGTGGCGACCCGGATGTAGTCGTAGATCGAGCCCGGGTCCCCGGCGCCCCAGGGCCGGGATTCGGCGGCCGGGTGGGCCGCGGCGCGGCCGTCGCGGCCCGGGCCGGCGGCGGCGTGGGCCGGCGGCGGCGCCGGTACGGGCAGGTGCGGGGAACCGGCCTGCCCGGGCACAGCGGCATGACCGCTGCTGCTCGGCGCGTTCCGCGCCGGAGTGCTGTTCAACGGACCGACCCCTCCAACCCGCGACCGTCCGGATGTCGAGAAGACCGAGTATTCATCATCGAGGGGTGCGTTCACACGCCCTCAACATCACAACATCAGATCGGGCGAAGGTTTTTGTCCTACCGCCCGCGCAACCACAATGCCACGCCCGCGCCCCCTTCCGGAGCGCGCGCTCCCCCTGAGCGCCCGTTGGCATATGCAGCACGGTTCTCCCGACGGTCCGGACGCTCTACTCGCGTCACTCCTCGCCGGTGTCACTACCCGGCAGTGCCAGCTCGAACCAGACCACCTTGCCGATCCCCTCGGCCCGGGCACCCCAGTGCAGCGCGAGCCGGTGCACCAGCTCCAGGCCCCGGCCGCCCTCGTCGGCCTCGGCCGCGTGGCGTTCCCGGGGCGGGTCCGGCAGCGGGTCGGAGATCTCGACCAGCAGGGTCTCGCCGAGGGTGAGCCGGACCCCGATCGGGGCGCTGGCGTACCGGACGGCGTTCGTGACCAGCTCGCTGACCAGCAGCTCCGCGGTGTCGGTGAGGTCCTCGACGCCCCACTCGGCGAGCGCGGCGCGGACCAGCCGACGGGCCCGGGAGACGGCGGTCGGCTCGGCGGGCAGCGTCCAGCCGGCCGTCGGGGTACCGGCCTGGCCGTGCCCGAGCCGGGCCAGCAGCAGGGCGACGTCGTCCGGCTCGCGGCCCTGCTCCATGGTGTCCAGCACCGCCTCGCAGGCGGCCTGGATGGAGGCGTGCGGCTCCTGGAGCACGGTGACCAGCCGGCCCAGGCCGACGTCGAGGTCCTTGTCCCGGGACTCCACCAGGCCGTCGGTGCAGAGCGCGAGCAGGCTGCCCTCGGGGATCTTCAGTTCGACCGATTCGAACGGAACTCCGCCCACGCCGAGCGGGGCGCCGGAGGGCAGGTCGAGGATCCGCCCGGCCCCGCCGCGCAGCGGGCCACCGGTGCGGGTCGGCTCCACCGCCCCCTCGCCCGGCACCACCAGCACCGGCGGGATGTGCCCGGCCTTGGCCACCGTCAGCTTCGCCGTGCCCGGGTCGAAGACGGCGTAGACGCAGGTGGCGAGCAGCGCCTCGTCCGGGCCCTGGGCGAGGTCGTCGGCCAGCTCGTGGACGTGCCGCAGCAGGACGTCCGGCGGAAGGTCGAGGGCGGCCAGCACCCGGACGGCGGTGCGCAGCCGGCCCATCGTGGCGGCAGCCCGCAGGCCGTGGCCCATCACGTCGCCGACCACCAGCGCGGTCCGGTCGCCGGGCAGCGGGATGACGTCGAACCAGTCGCCGCCGACCTCGGTGCCGCTGCTGCCGGGCACGTACCGGTAGGCGACCTCGACGCCGGTGGGCTGGGGGACCTGCTGCGGGAGCAGGGTGCGCTGGAGGGTGAGCGCGGCGGTGCGCTCGCGGGCGTACAGCCGGGCGTTGTCCAGCGAGCTGCCGGCCCGGTCGGCGAGTTCGACGGTGAAGGCGAGGTCGTCCCGGTCGAAGCCCTCGCGGTAGCCGGCCCGGCTGACCAGCAGCAGGCCGATCACGATGCCGCGGGCGCGCAGCGGGACCACCAGCATCGAGTGCACGCCCAGGTCGTGGGCGGCCTGCATCTTGGGGTCGCCGGGGTAGGTGACGTCGTCCAGCTGGTCGGCGCCGGACAGCAGTTCGGGCACCCCGGTGCGCAGCACCCGGCCACAGGCGGAGTCCTCCGCGAAGGTGATCCGGGCGCCGCGCCGGAGCATCACCTCGACCTCGGGGCCGTCCTGGACCGAGGCGGTGCCGAGCTGGAGCAGCGAGGTGCGCCGGTCGTGGCCGTGCCGGGGCAGGTCGTCACCGTGCGCGACGGCCTGGAGCAGGATCACCGCGGAGTGGTCGGTCAGCCGGGGCACCACCGAGTTGGCCAGTTCCTGGGCGATCCGGGCGGCGTCGAGCAGGTCTCCGACCCGGGAGCCGAACTCGTTGAGCAGCGAGAGCCGCCGCCGGGCGTGTTCGACCTTGGCCACCGCTCGGTAACGCTCCGTCACGTCCATGACGGTGCCGGAGATGCCGAGCACCCGGCCGGCCCGGTCGGTCATCCGGCTGTAGGAGATCGAGCGGTAGCCGGCCCGGGTGGTGACCGGGGAGGCGAGGGTGACGTCGATGACCGGCTCGCCGGTGGCCAGCACCTGGCGCTGGATCGCGGTGATCTCGTCGGCGGCCCGCTCGGGCAGGGTCTCGCCGGTGGTGCGGCCGACGTGGTCCTCCAGGGCGACGCCGTTCATCTCGGCCAGGGTCTGGTTGACGGCGGTGTAGCGCAGGTCGGTGTCCAGGATGGCGATGCCCAGCGGGGACTGCTCGAACAGCGCGTCGCGCACCGCGAGGTCCCGCTCGACGGCCCGTACGGCCGCCGCCTCGGCCAGGTTGACCTGGAGGAACGGGGTGCCGTCGCCGTCCACCAGCAGGGAGATCCGGGCGTCCACGGCGACCGGCACGCCGTCCCGGTCGCGCAGTTCGGCGTTGCCCGCCCAGCGGCCGTGCCGCAGGGTGTCCTGGACCGCGGTCCGGATCCGGGCGACCTGCTCCTGGTCCGGGATCAGCTCGTCGATCCGGCGGCCGACCAGCAGCTCGCTCGGCCAGCCGAGCAGCTCCTCGGCGGCCGGGCTCCACAGCACCACCCGGCCCGCGGTGTCCAGGATCGCGATGGCGACCTTGAGCATGTCCAGCAGGCTGCCCCCGGGCGGCGCGGCCAGGCCCTGCCGGGCGTCCGCCGGGCCGCCGGGGTACGGCCGGCCGGGGCGGCCGCGCAGGGCGGGCCGGACGCCGGGCTCGGGGACGGCCAGGGTCGGCGCCGGCTGGACCGGCTGGGCACGGCCCGGGACGTCGGAGCCGCCGCGGCGGCGGCCGGACGACGGCGGCTGCGGGGCGGCCGCGGGGGCGGCGCGGCGCAGCCGGGCG
>NZ_JBHZCY010000108.1:0-31944 GCF_042786665.1 Kitasatospora sp. NPDC059146
CGGGTGGACGGCGCGACCACCGACGCGGACGCCGTCGTACCGCCCGGGGGGAGCGGAACCGCAGAGCCGTCGCCCTCGCCGAAGGCGACCACCGCGGTGGCCAGTCCGCCCGCCGCCGCGCCGAGCGCGACCAGGCCGACCAGGGCGCCGCGCCGCCGGCTCGTCCGCCGCCGGGCCCTCCGGGGTGCGGGGGCCGCGGTGGGCGCGGCCGGGACCGGGCGTTCGGGCTCCTGCTGGGGGAGCGCCTCCTGCGGTCGCCCGCAGCCTGGGCAGGAGAGCGCGCCGTTGAGGTGTCGTTGGCAGAGCGTGCAGTAACTCATTCGATCTTCCGTAGGTGCCCGCGTGCCGTGCCGGGTGTCTGCGGAGCCTACGCAGGTCGGCCCCGCTCGCGACACCGGTTCGGCGCGGGGCTTCTGCGGAGATCGCGTGGGGTTCGCGTGAGCACGAACCGGTCACCCCGCGGCGGCGCGGCCACGGGTCGCGGCCTCCGGCTGCGCACTCCCACGTGCAGCCCGAGGCCTCCCCGGCCTTCCGTCGGGAGCGCCCCAACGCCGCTCCGTCCGAAGGGAGTTCGAAGGCGGACGACCCTAGTGTCGGAGGTTCGGCGGGGGCGGGGGGAGGGTGTCGGCCCCCGGGGCCGGTTCCGGCCAGACCAGCAGGACGGGACAGGGGGCGTGGTCGACGACGAAGCGGGTGGCCGGCCCGAGGCTGTGGGGCCCCAGCCGGGTGCGGTCGCCGTCCCGGGCCAGGACCAGCAGCTCGGCCCCCTCCGCCGCGGCGACCACCTCGCGCTCGGTGCGGCCGCTGCGCTCCACCCGGGTGCAGGGCCGTCCGAGCCGGTCGGCGGCGGCGTCCAGGAGGTGCCGCCCCGAGGCGGCGGCGAGGCGTTCCACCTGGTCGCCGGGGTCGCGCTCGCGGTGGCCGCGCCCCAGCAGGCCGGCGAAGGCGCCGTGGGCGACGCCGGGGACGTCCTGGCCGCTGACGTGCAGCAGGACGAGCTCGGCGTCCTGCGGCGCGTGGACGCGGGCGGCGTCGACGCAGGCGGGCCAGGTGCCTTCGGCGATCCAGACGACGACGGTCACGGTGTCGGCCTCCTCGTGCTCAGACTCCGATGATCTGCAGGGACCCCCACAGTGCCACCACGGACAGCGTCAGGGCGGCGGGGACGACGAGCAGCCCGAGCCGGGTGAACTCGCCCAGGCCGATCTCGGTGTCGTGCTCGCGGACGATCCGCCGCCACAGCAGGGTGGCCAGCGAGCCCGCGTAGGTGAGGTTGGGGCCGATGTTCACCCCCAGCAGCACGGCCAGCACGGCGCCGGAGCCGGAGGGGACGGCCAGCGGGAGCAGCACCAGGGTGGCGGGCAGGTTGTTGATGACGTTCGCCAGGACGGCCGCCAGCGCCGCGACCCCCAGCAGGGCGGGCAGCGAGGTGCCGGCCGGGACGAGGTGCCCGAGCGCGGAGGCCAGCCCGTTGTCGACCACCGCCCGGACCACGATGCCGAGCGCGAGGACGAAGGCCAGGAACGGCACGGCGGCCGAGTGCAGGATCGCCGCCGGGGAGGTGCGGCGCCGGGCGAGCGCCCGGACGGCCAGCACCAGGGCACCGGCGGCGGCCGCCCAGGCCGGATCGATGCCGATGACCGAGGTCAGCACGAAGCCGGCCAGCGTGCCCGCCAAGGTGAGCAGGGCGAACAGCGGCATCTGCGGTGCCGCCACCTCGGTGTCGGGCGCGGTGCCCGGCTCCAGGTCGGTCGCGAAGAAGCGGCGCAGCACCGCGTACTCGACGGCGATCGCCGCCAGCCAGGGCAGCGCCATCAGGGCGGCGAAGCGGGTGAAGCTGAGTCCGCTGGCGGTGAGGGCCAGCAGATTGGTGAGGTTGGAGACCGGCAGCAGCAGCGAGGCGGTGTTGGACAGGTGGGTGCAGGCGTACAGGTGCGGCTTGGGGCGGGCGCCCAGCCGGGCGGCGGTGGCGAACACCACCGGCGTCAGCAGCACCACGGTGGCGTCCAGGCTGAGCACCGCCGTGACCACCGACGCGACGACGAACACCTGCGCCAGCAGCCGGCGCGGACTTCCGGCCGCGGTGCGGGCCATCCACGCCCCGCAGGCGCGGAACAGCCCCTCGTCGTCGCACAGCTTCGCCAGCACCAGCACGGCCGCGAGGAACCCGATCACCGGCCCGAGCCGCTCCGCCTCGGCCACCGCGTGCTCCCACGGGATCGCCCCGGTGGCGACCACCAGCCCCGCCGCCGGCACCGCGACCACCGCCTCCGGCCACCCCCACGGCCGGGCCACCGCACCGACCAGCACCAGGACCAGCAGGCCGACGGACAGCGCTTCGGCGAACGACGTACTCAGGGTCCTGCTCCTCGCGGGCGGCGGTGACGACGGCACCCATCGAACCAGAGCTCCCCGGACCGCGGCACCTCAGGAGGGGTTCGGCGGTGTGACCGCCACCATCCTGGACGACCCGGAGGCCCGTCAGTCCCGCTCCCGGCCGAAGGAGGAGGGCGCGGTCGGCAACGGATCCGGCCAGACGCCCCGCTCGGACAGGTGGAGGACGAGGGCGGCGATGTTCCAGGCGTCGTCCTCGCCGCGGTGGTGACGGCCTTCGAGTCGCCGCCCGGCGAGCTCCAGGGCCTGCGCCATGCCGGGGCGTTTGCGCAGGCCGTACGCCTCGGTGAAGACGATCTTGGCGTTGGTGTGGCTTCGGCCGAAGGGATAAGGCGTCCGGGTGGACTGGCACTGCCGGGTGAACTGGTTGCGGTCGTAGTCGCCCCAACTGGCCCACGGGCGGGACCCGGCGTGGTGTTCGGTCGCCAGCAGCCGGCACGCCTCGGCGAAGCTGACCCCGCCGTCCACCTCCTGTTGGGTGAGGCCGGTCAGCTCCGTGCAGAACTCGCTGACCGTGGACCGGGCGGGGCGTACCAGGATCCGGTGCCGGGCGAGGCGTTCCGCGGTGGTCAGGTCGACGACGGTCAGCCCGATCTCGATGATCTCGCTGACCGCGCCCTGCGGTTCGCCGCGGGCCCAGCAGGTGGCCTCGATGTCCACGACGTTCAGGAGCCGCTCGGCCCCGGTGCTGTCCATGGCGGAAGCGTAGGGACGAGGGGTGGGCGGGGCACCTGGATTTCTCCTGCTGTCCTGGTCGTGGGGCCCCGGCGGGGATCAGGCCCGGGCGAGAGCCTCGTCCGGGCGGCTCGCCTCGGCGGCCGGGGCCTGGGCGGCCCAGCGGCGGGCGAGCACGGCGCAGACCATCAGCTGCAGCTGGTGGAAGAGCATCAGCGGCAGCACCATCAGCCCGGCCGTCGCGCCGGGGAAGAGGACGGCGGCCATCGGGACGCCGCTGGCCAGGCTCTTCTTGGAGCCGCAGAAGACGATCGCGATCAGGTCGCCCCGGTCGAAGCCGAGGCGGCGGCCGCCCAGCAGGGTGACGGTCAGGACCAGGGCCAGCAGCGCGGACTCGACCGCCAGCAGGGCGGCCAGCCGGGGCAGGGAGAGCGTGGCCCACATCCCGCCGACGACGGCGGCGCCGAAGGCGCTGTAGACGACCAGCAGGATCGAGCCGCGGTCCACCAGGGAGAGGACGGAGCGGTGGCGGACCGTCCACGGGGCGATCCAGCGGCGCAGCACCTGGCCGGCGGCGAAGGGCAGGAGGAGTTGTTCGGCGATCTCCAGCACGGTGCCCGGCGAGATGCCGCCCCTGGTGTGCAGGAGGGCGGCGGCGAGCAGCGGGGTCAGGAGGATGCCGAAGAGGCTGGAGAAGGTCGCGCTGCAGACCGCGGCGGCGGTGTTGCCGCGGGCGATGGAGGTGAAGGCGATCGAGGACTGCACGGTGGAGGGCAGCAGGGTCAGGAACAGCAGGCCCTGGTAGAGCTCGGGTGGCAGGACGCTCGGTACCAGCAGGTGGGCGGCTGTTCCGAGCAGGGGGAAGAGGACGAAGGTGACGGCGAGCACGGTGGTGTGCAGTCGCCACTTCTTGAGTCCGTTCCAGGCCTCGCGGGCGGAGAGCCGGGTGCCGTAGAGGAAGAACAGCACGGCGACCCCGGCGGTGGCCGCGTCCGAGACGACCGGTGCGGCGGCGCCGCGGGCGGGGAGCAGGGCGGCGACCAGCACGGTGCCGAGCAGGGAGGCGATGAACGGGTCGATCCGCAGGCGGGAGCGGAGGAGGCGGAGCGGGGTGTTCGGGCGGATCGGGGTCTTCGGGCGGGGCATGGTTCTCCGCGCTGGTGGTTCGGCTGGGACGGCCTCAGCCTGCCGTCCGTTCGGGTGAGTGGGAATCCCGCTGGCCGCACTCACTGTCATCATGATTCGTGATATCAGCGGATAGGCTGGCCGGATGTTCGATCCGGTGCAGTTGAGGTCCTTCCTCGCGGTGGCCCAGACCGGCGGCTTCACCCGCGCCGCCCAACGGCTGGGGCTACGGCAGTCGACGGTCAGCCAGCACGTGCGGCGGCTGGAGGAGGCCGCCGGCCGGCGGTTCTTCCTCCGCGACACCCACTCCGTGCAGCTCACCGGCGAGGGCGAGGAGATGCTCGGCTTCGCCCGGACGATCCTGGAGGCGCACGAGCAGGCACTCGACCACTTCGCGCGGACGCAGGTGCGCGGGCGGGTGCGCTTCGGCGCCTCGGAGGACTTCGTCCACACCGAACTGCCGCAGATCCTGCGGGGCTTCCGGCGGCGCAACCCCCAGGTCGACCTCGAACTCACCGTCGGACTCAGCGCCGTGCTCTACGAGCAGCTGGCCGACGGGCGGCTCGACCTGGTCCTCGGCAAGCGCCCGCCGGGCGGCGACGCCCAGGGCCAACTGGTCTGGCAGGACCGGCTGGTGTGGGCCGCGGCGGAGGACTTCCGGCTGGACCACCCGGCGCAGCCGCTGCCGCTCATCGTCTACCCGCCGCCCAGTATCACCCGGGCCCGCGCCCTGGAGGCCTGCGAACGCGACGGCCGCCCCTGGCGGATCGCCTGTACCAGCACCAGCCTCTCCGGGGTCCGGGCCGCCGCCCTGGCCGGCCTCGGCGTGGTGCCGCACGCCCGCAGCCTGATCCCGTCGGGCCTGCGGCCGCTGCCCGACCAACCGGGCCTGCCGGACCTGGGCACCACCGACTTCGCCCTCACCACCGGGCGCACCACCGCCCGCGGCCCGGCCCGGGCGCTGGCCCGGGCCGTCCTCGCGGACGCCTTCCGGCTGCACCGCGCCCCCACGGCGGGGGAGGCACCGGCTGCTGGGGAAACCCGCTGGTGAGGGGCGTTCGGAGCAACGTAGACTCCCGTGCTCGTGACCGAGACCTCCGCCGCCGCTTCGATACCCGGCCCCGCTGACGTACCGTCCGGCCGGGCCGACGTGCCGCCCGCCGCGCCGCCGGCGGACGGGCTGCCGACCGCCGATGCCGAGCTCGTCGCCGCGGCCGTGTCCGCCGCCGGGCGCGGCATGGTCGGGCGGGAGACGGTGGCCGAGGTGGTGGCGCTGTGCGCCGTCGCCGGGGAGCACCTGCTGGTGGTCGGCCCGCCCGGGACGGCCAAGTCGGAGGCGGTCCGGCGGGTCGCGGCGCAGCTCGGCGGGCGGTACTTCGAGTACCTGCTCGGCCGCTTCACCGAGCCCAACGAACTGTTCGGACCGGTCGACCTGCGCCGCCTGCGGGAGGGCCGGGTCGAGTTCGAGACCACCGGGATGCTGCCCGAGGCCGAGATCGCCTTCCTGGACGAGGTGTTCCTCGGCTCCACCGCCGTCCTGAACACCCTGCTCGGCCTGCTCAACGAGCGGGTCTTCCGGCGCGGTGGCACCGTGCTCGCCAGTCCGCTGCGGATCTGCGTCGGCGCGGCCAACCACCTGCCCGAGGACCCGGCGCTGGCCGCCTTCGCCGACCGGTTCCTCGCCCGGGTCTTCGTCGAACCCGTCGCCGACGGCCGACTGGAGGAACTCCTGGAGGCCGGCCGCCGCCCGGCCGCGCCCGTCGTCACCGGCGAGCTGCTCGGCGCCCTCGACCGGCTGACCGCGGCCGCCCGCCACTGCGACCTCGACGCCGTCACCCCGCTGCTGGCCACCGCGCTGCGCCGACTGCGCTCGGCCGGCGTCCCGGTCAGCGACCGACGGGCCGTGCGCTCGCAGAACCTGGTCGCCGCGGCCGCCGTCCTGGACGGTCGCACCGCCGCCTCCGCCCGCGACCTCTGGGTGCTCCCGCTGATCGCCCCCACCGCCGACACCCAGGCGCTCGCCCGCGAGGCCCTCGCCGACCTGATCGACCGGGCCGCCAACCGCAGCCTGGCGCACACCGCGGAGGAACTCTCCCGCAGCACCGCGGCCCGCGCCGAGCGCCTGCTGCGGTCGGGCACCGAGCTGCTCGCCGAACACGGCGGGCTGTCGGACGGCCAGGACTCCCGGCTGCGGCTGGAGGCCGTGCTGCGCGAGATCGACGCCGGGTTCGACCCGGCGGACCTGCCGGCGCCGCTGACCGGGCTCCGGGCCGGACTGGTCGCGGCGGTCACGGCGGGTGCGGCGGGCGTGGCGGGCCCGGCGGGTGCGGTCGTCACGGCGGGCGTGGCCGTCACGGCAGGCGCGGCGGTCGCCCCCTCGTGACCGGTGCCCCGCTCCGCTGGGAGCGCCGTGAACCACCGCTCGAACCGGTCGCCGTCCTCGCCCTCGGCGCTGCCGTCCCCGCCCTCGCGACCACGACGCGCGCCCGGCTGGCGGCCGGGCACAGGCTTGCTGTGGCAGCCGACGGGACGGCGCTGCTGGTCCTCGGCGAGGCGCCGGACCTGCCCTGGGCCGACGGCGCCCGCTACCTGGGCGAGGACGACGGCGTGCTGGTCCCGACCACGGCCCGCCCGCAGCCCGGCGCGGCCCTGTGGCGGGTGGCGCTCGGGACGGCGGACGGGCAGCTGTGCGTCCTCGTCCCCGGCCACGCGCTGGTCGGCGACCGGCCGGTGCCCGTCCGGGACCCGGCGGACCTGGACCGCTTCGTGGAGCCCGGCACCGGAGAACCGGGCAGCGGGGAGTCGGGAGGGCAGGCCCCGCGCAGTGGCGCGGAACGGGTGAACGAGCAGTGAGGGCCTGGACGGTGGAGCCGTACGAAGTGGAGCGGAGCGCAAGCGTGGGCAGCGGGGCGACGGTCGGGGACCTGGACGGGCGGACGGTGCTGCCGGACGAACCGGCGCTCGGCCGGGTCGAGGAGCAGTGCGTGCGGCCGGCGCGGGTGCGTCGATCGTGACCGCCGCGCTCGCGCCCTGGGCCGGGACGCTGTCCGCGCTCACCCCCGAACTCGCCACCGCGCTGGGCCCCTTGCTGCGCCGCCTGGACGCCCTGATCGGCGCGCAGGAGCCCGTCGCCGGATCCGAGGGCGAGCCGGACGGCTACGGCGGCCTGGCCCGCGGCCGACGGCCGGAGCGGCTGCTGCCCGCCGAGTGGCTGCTCGCCGAGGAGTACCCGGAGGAGTTCCTTCGCCGTTGGAGCGAGGGTGAACTCCTGGAGCTGGAAACCGAGTTGCGCACCCCCGAGAGCCGCGGCCAGGTGGTCGTGCTGGTGGACGCCGGACCGGCCCAGGCGGGCGCGGCGCGGCTGGTCCAGCTGGCCGCGCTGCTCGTGCTGCACCGCCGGGCGGCGGCCCGGGGCAGCGAACTGCTGGTCGGCGTCCTGGGGGACCCGCCCGGGCGGCTGATCGGCGGCGACCTCGCCGAACTGCTGCCGCGCTGGCTCAAGGCCCGGCAGCACACCGACCCCGAACCCGAGGACGTCCGGTACGCGGAGCGGGCGCTGGACCCGGCCGCGCAGTGCTGGCTGCTCACCTCGCCCCGGCTGGCGGCCCGGCTGCCCGCCCGGCGGCGCACGGTGGCGAGCGAGGAGGCGGGCTGGAGCGCGAAGGGCGCCGCCGGAGTGACGGTCCGGGTGGACGGCGGGTCGGCCGTCGAGCTGCCGCTGCCCCCGGCGCGCGTCGCGGTCCGGGCCCTGCGTGGCCGCGGCTTCCGGGCCTCCGCCCAGCTCGACGCCCAACTGCCCGCCGTCGGCGGGGCGCTGCCCGCGTTCACCACCGGCGCGGCCACCCTGCTGGCCCGGGGCCGGCACAGCGATGTGCTGATCGCCCTGGCGCTGTCGAGCGCGGGGGCCCCCGACGGTGCCACTCGCCCGCGCCGCCACGAGCTGTTCGGCCCGGTGATCGCGGCCGCGCGCACCAGCGGGCGGCTGCTGGTGCTGTGCGTGCGCAACGACCGGCTGGAACTCCACGTCAGCGGACGGGCGTTGAGCGACTCCGACGGCTACCGGATCAAGTCGGCGGCCGTCGGCCTGCCGGAGATCGGCTCCCCGGAGTTCGCCGAGCTGATGGCCCGGCCGGTGCTGCCGCTGCTGCGCGAGGGCGACGCCCTGGTGCTGCCGGTGGCCGGCCGCTGGCGCCGGATCGAGCGTGGCGGGCGGGTGTCGGAGGTCGGACCGGTCGTCTCCACTGCGGGCGGTCACCCGTTCCGGTTCGCGCGGGAGCCCCGGCTGTCGCCCGTCCGGCTGCCCGCCGACGCGGCCGGGGCGCCGCACCTGGTGCACGGCGGCGGCTCCGTCGGCTGGTCGGCGGACGGGCGGACCTGGGAGGTCCGCCCGGCCCGGGGCGAGCAGCGCCGGATCCGCATCGGGGAGGGGGAGAGCGAGGTGATCGGACTGGTCGAGGACGGCTTCGAACCCGTCCTGATCACCTGCACCCGGGCCGCGGGGCTGGTCCGCGCTGTCCGGGCCGACGCGGTCCGCACGCTCACCGCGCTCTCCGGCGGTACGACCGCCCCCGCCGTCCACCCCCGGTTGCCGCTGATCGCCGCCGAACCCCGCCCGGGCCGGGTGGTGGTGGCGAACGCGACCGACGGGCGCACCCATGCCGTGATCAGGAGCACCGACTGATGAGCAGTTCCACGACCGGCGGCCGCGTGGCGAGCAGCGCTGCGACCGGCGGTCCCGTGACGGGCGGCCCGGTCGTCGATGCGGCCGGGTTCCTCCTCGACGTGCCGCTGATCGGCGTCGCCGAGGCGGCCGAACGCGTCCTCGCGCACTGGCAGTCCGGCGCCCGGCTGAGTGAACTGCCGGACGGGCGCTGGCTGTTGCAGCTGCCCGAGCCGGTGCGGACCCGTACCGACCGGGCGCCCGGCGCGCCGCTGCACGCCGTCGGCGGGGCGCTGGCGACGAGCCCGGGGCAGACCGGCCGGTCCGGTGAACTGGTGCTCACCAGAGGTGACCTGACGGAGCGTCAGGTGTTGGCCGAGCTGCCGGACGTGGACCCCTCGGACTGGTTGGACCTGGGCGGGCTCACCCTCCACCGACTGGGCCCGGTCGGCACCCCCGTCGAGGCCGAACCGGTCGGGACGGACCTGCCGCGCCCGGCCGCCGTGGACCTGCGCGCCGCGGCCGGCGTCCCCGGGCGCAGCCGGCGGGCGGGGCGGCTGCTGGCCGGGCCGCGTCCGGGCGCCGCGAAGGCGCGCCGGATCTCCGGGGTCGTGACCGGCCTGGTGTTCGCGCTGGGCCTGTCCTTCCTGGCCTCGGTCGTGGCGACGGGGGTGCCCAAGGGGCCCGTGATCGTCCTTCCGGTGACGATCGGCGCGATCGCCGGACTGACGTACCGCCGCCGCTCCCGGGCCCGTCCGGCCGGGCGCACCGGGCGGCCCGGCAGGCCCGGCACCCGTGCCGCGGCGACGCGCGGCGCCGTCGACGGACGGGCGTGGTGGGCGTCCGTCGTACCGTTCGCACTGTGCCTGCTGCTCGGCGTCCTCGCCCTGGTGGCCGGCCGCCTCGGCGGCGGGCTCCTGCTGACGCTCCTCGGGGCACTCGGCAGCGCCCTGCTGGTGCTGCCGAGGATCCCGGCCTTCGCCGAACGCGTCCGCACCGCCCAGGGGGCGGCGGAGAGCGCCGGAGGCGTCGGTGCGCCCGGAACGGCCCCGGCCGCCCCCGCCCGGCGGCGTCCGCCCCGGCGCCCGGGCAGCCAGTGGCTGGCCCGGCTCGCCCTGCGCAGCCCCGCCGGGGCGCTCTTCCGGGAGCGCCACGCCCGCTACCTGCACCAGCTCTCCCGGTCCTTCCGGCAGCGCCGGTGGGAGGACGCCCTGCGCGACGCGATCCAGCTCTCCGGCGGCGCCGACGCGGGCCCGGAGCGGGGTCTGCTGACCCTGCGCCTGCCCGAGCGCTTCACGGGCGCCCTGCGGCCCAGCCCCCGGGAGCGCGGCGGGGCGCCGATGGCGACGCCGCTCAGCGGGCCGACCGTCCACGAGTACCTGACCGGCCTCTACCGGGAAGCCGCCGAGGCCCTGGAACGGGACGGGCGGATCGACGAGGCCGCGTACCTGCTCGCCGACCTGATGGCCGCGCCCGCCGAGGCCGTCGCCCTGCTGGACCGGCACGGCCGCACCGCCCAGGCCGCCGAACTCGCCGAAGGGCGCGGCCTGGCCGCGGAACTGGTGGTCCGGCTGCACTGGCGTGCCGGGAACCGGGACCGGGCCGTGCGGATCGCCCACCGGCGCGGCGCCTTCGCCACCGCCGTCGAACGGCTCACCGCCACCGACCCGGCGGCCGCCCGGGACCTGCGCGCCGCCTGGGTGGACCACCGCCGCCGGGCCGGGGACCGGCTGGGCGCGGTCGAGGCGGCCTGGCCGGACGAGACCTTGCGCCCGGGCGTGCTGCCGGACCTCCGGGAGGCCGCCGAACTCGGCGGCGCGGCCCGGGGAAGGGCGCTGGTCCACCTGCTCGCGCTCGGCGAGGACGTCGCGGCGCCGGTCCGCGCCGCGCTCACCGCGGCCGGGCCGAGCATCGCCGGGCCGAGCGGCGCCGGGCCGCAGGTCACGACGCCGGGAACCGCCGCGCCGCGCACCGAGCGCGCGGCCGCCGTCGCCGCCCTCGCCGAGCTGCGCTGCGCCGACCCGGCCCTCGACCGCGAGCTCGCCACCCTCGCCGTACGCTCCCTGGTGCGCACCGGCGGACTGTCCGGCCAAGCCGCCGTACGCTCCGAAAGCACCGTCCACAACCGGCTGTTGAAGCGCGCCGACCCGTTGGCCGCCGCCGACCTGCCGAAGCCCCGGCGGACCGGACCCGGCCGCGGCGGGGCGCTCGCCGTCACCGCCGCCGACCGCCCCGGCACCCTGCCCGTCCTGGACGCGGCCCGGCTGGACTCCGGCCTGGTGCTGGTGGCCTGCGGCCAGGCCGGCGTACGGCTGCTCGGCCCGGACGGCCGGACCCGCGCCCGCTGGGACGTGCCCGCCGAGCAGCTGGTGGTCGCCGACCACGGCGGCACCGCGCTGCTGGTCGCCCGCTACGGGGCGGTCCGCGAACTGTTCCGGCTCGACCTCGCCACCCGCCGGGTCGAGCGGTGGACGGCCCTGCGGGTGCGCGCGATCGTCCCCTCCTACGACGGCCGCCACCTGCTCACCGTCGACCAGGACGGCATCGCCGTGCTCGACACCGACGCCACCCGCCCGACCGTCGTCCACCGCGAACTCGGCAACGACCAGCAGGCGGTGGGCCGGATCGCCCGCACCCCCGCGAGCTGCGCCGTGGTCGTCCACACCCGGGCCGGCGGCCACACCGCCGAACTCACCGAACTGTGGCGCTGGGACCAGCCCGGCTGGGAGCTGCGCGCCCGCACGGCGGTCGACCTGGACGACGCCGACGACCGGGTGGCGCTCGCCGACGGACGGCTGCTGACCGCCCGGCCGGGCGAAGCCCCCGGGACGACGGTGCTCAGCTGGACCGGCCGGGGCAGCGCCGAGCGGACCGTCACCGGCCCCCCGGTGGTGCTCGGCGCCGACGGCGCCCACTGGGCGTTCACCGAGCGCGCCGAGGACGGCCTGCGGGCCACCGTCGGGAGCACCTCCGGGACCGCCTTCACCGCTCTGCTGCCCGGGGCGACGACCGACCCCGCGCTCCGGCTGCGCGCCCACGCCGGGGCGGTGACCTGCTGGCACCGCGGCGGGCGGGTGTTCGCGGTGCGCGCGGACGGCACGGAGCTGCTGGCCAACCTGCGGGTCACGGCCGGCTGACGGTGATTGTTCGGATGGAGTTCGAGGAGGTGGGCCGGTGTCCTGGCCGGTGGTGATCGTTCTCGTCCCGGCGGAGCGGCGTCCGGAACTGGAGTCGCGCTTCCGCGCGCTCGGCCCGTTCTGGCACTGGCCGACGCCGCAGGACGACCAGGTGCAATGGGGAGGCAGCGCGTACTCCCTCGACCTGTCGGGGGAGGTGCTGCGCGACTACGAGCCGGAGCACCTGGACGAGGTCACGGCCCGGATCGGGGAGCCGTACGCCGTCCGCGTGGCGAGCGAGTCGATGGACGCGGCCCGGGCCCTGCTGCGGCACATCCTGCCGGGCCTCGCCGCGACCGTCGACACCGACCACTGGGAGCTCATCCCCTCCGACGACTTCCTCGGCCTGCTCGCCCGTCACCCCGGGTGGGACTGGCGCCGCGTCCCGAGCACGGAACTGCCCGGCGGGCCGGGGCCGTCGGGCGGGTCCGGGGCCGGGGACAGGTAGGCGTCCAGCCGGGCCGCGGCGGTGAGCATCGCCCGGCCCCGGGTGGTGAGGCGCTGCTGCCAGTCGTCCAGCGCCGCGGCCAGGGAGTCGGTGCCGCCCGCCGTGCGGACCTGCCGCACGACGGTGGTGATGTGGGCCAGCGGGTGGCCGCCGCGGCGCAGCAGGTGGGTCAGTTCGGCGTCGCGGACGTCCTCGGGGCGGTAGGAGCGGTGTCCGCCGGGGCGGTCGCGGGCCGGGGTGAGGATGCCGGCCGTCTCCCAGGTGCGCAGGGTGGCGGGGGTGAGGCCGAGCCGGTGGGCGAGTTCGCCGATGCTGAGCGGGCCGGGGAGGGAGCGGCCGGTCCCGGCCCGCTCGGTGGTCCGCCCCGAGGTGAGGTCCTCGACCGCCCGGCGGACGGTGGCGAGGGTCTCGCGGTCTCGGAGCAGCTGGGCGTGGCCCCGGTCGAGCGCCGTCAGGGCCTCGTCCGGACGGTCGGCGTTGACGGCGGACATCACCAGGGCCGCCGTCGCGTGCCCGAAGGCCGTGACGAGGGCGAGGAAGGCCCGCAGCGCGGCGGCGTGGCGCTCGGTGTAGATCCGGTAGCCGGTGGGGGTGCGCTCGGCGGGCGGCAGGAAGCCGTCGCGCTCGTAGTTGCGCACGGCCTGGGTCGAGAGGCCGTGCTCGCGGGCGAGGTCGGCAGGGCGCACGGCGGTGACCTCCTGGTTTGAGACTTCTCATCGATAATGCCGGGCTGAGACGCGGAAAGTCTCAACCGAGCTTTCAAGGATACGCTTGAGGTTCATGAGCCAGGACATCGGAGACTTCCGCACCCCTTCCTGCGAACTGCTGGCGCTCGGCGAGCCGACGCACCAGGAACCGGCCTTCGGGCTGGTCCGCAACCGGCTGTTCGCCCGACTCGTGGCCCAGGGCTTCCGCTCGATCGCCCTGGAGACCGACCAGGTGGCCGCACTGGCGGTGGACGACCACGTCCGGCACGGCGTGGGCACCCTCGACGCGGTGCTCGCCGAAGGCTTCACCCACGGCTTCGGCGCCCACCGGGCGAACCGCGAACTCGTCGCCTGGATGCGCGAGTTCAACCGTGACCGGGAGGCCGGGGAGCAAGTGGCGTGCCACGGCTTCGACCTCCCCACCGAGAACACCACGGCGCCCAGCCCGCGCCGCTACCTCGAACACGCCCGTGACTTCCTCCGGCTCGACCTGGACGTCGCCGCGCTGACGGGGGAGGACGAGCGCTGGGAGCGTGAGGAGGCGATCCTCGACGCCGCCGCGTCACCCGGAGCCACTCTCGAGGCCGAACGACTGCGCCGCACAGCCGACGACCTGCTCAACCAACTCTACGTACGCGCACCGGACTTGATCGCAGCGACCTCGCACGCCGAGTGGCTCCGGGCCGGTGTCCGGCTGCGGGCCGGGATCGGACTGCTGCGCTACCACGCCCAGGCGGCCGTCCAGGGCCTGGGGGCGAGCGCCCGGATCTCCGGTCTGATCCGGATGCGCGACGCCCTGATGGCGCAGAACCTGCTCGACATCCGCGCCGTCGAGGCCCGGCGCGGGCCGACCCTGGTGTTCGCCCACAACCGGCACCTCCAGCGCAACCCCAGCGCCTGGTCCCAGGGCGAACTGGACTGCGGCTGGAACGGCGCCGGCCACATCGTCGGCTCGCTGCTGGGGGAGCGCTACGTCTTCGTCGCGGGCAGCCTGGGGCGCAGCGCCGCGCTCGGGCTCGGCGAGCCGACTCCGGGGACGTACGAGGCACGGCTGCAGACCGGCGGTGGGGCCTGGCGGCTGACCGCCCCGCCGGTCCCGGGCACGGCCCGCACCCGCACCGACACCACCCCGCGCCAGGGCTACTTCCCGCTCGACCCGGAGACCCTCGACGGCGCCGCGGCGCTGCTGCACATCGTCGACGGCGCGGCGGCCGCCGGGTAGCGGCTCCTCACGGCCCCGGGTAGGCCGCCCGCAGATGGGCGAGCAGGGCGGCGGTCGGCGGCGCCGGGGGCCGCTCGCTCGGCCAGGCCAGCGCGACCCGCACCCGGGGGACGGGATCGGCCAGCCGCCGGACGGCCACGCCGGCGGCCGGCTCCCGGTCCGGCAGCACCGCCACGCCCAGTCCGTGCGCGGTGAGTTCGGCCAGCTGTGGCGGCGCGGCGGCCTCGACCGCCACGGTCGGGGCCGCGCCCGCCTCCGCGAGGGCGCGCTCCAGCGCCGTCCGCAGGCCGGTGCCGGGCGGTGTGCTCACCAGGGCGTGCCCGGCGAGCGCGGCGACGGGCAGCGGGCCGTCGCCGCGGGCGAGCGGGTGGTCCGCCGGGCAGAGCGCGACCAGCGGGACCTCCAGCACGGGGTGCAGGGCGAGTCCGGCCAGTGCCGTCCAGCCGTCGTCGTCCGCCCGCCCGCTCGCGACGGCGGGCAGGCCGATCACGGCGAGGTCGAGCCGCCCCTCGCGCAGGGCGCCGAGCATCCCGGCGGTGGTGTCCTCGGCGAGCGCGAAGTCGATGCCGGGGTGCTCCTGACGGAAGGCGGCCAGCGTGGTGGCGAGCCCCGGGAGGGCGCCCAGGGCGGGTGGCGGGGCGAGCGCCGCGCCCGCGACCATGCCGAGCCGTACCCGCCCGCACCGCAGGCCGTCGAACTCCTGCGCCGTCCGCCGGGCGGCCGCCGCGGCGGCGAGCGCGGCCCGGGCGTGCGGCAGCACCGCCTCGCCGACCCTGGTCAGCCGCACCGTGCGGCCCGAGCGGTCCAGCAGCCGGTGGCCCAACTCCCGTTCCAGCTGCCGGATCTGGGCGCTCACTCCGGGCTGGCTCAGGTGCAGCAGCTCGGCAGCGCGGGTGAAGCTGCCGTGCCGGGCGACGGTGACGAAGTACTGGAGCTGCCGGAGTTCCATAACCGATGATCATAGGTGGCAGAACGATCCGGTCTTGGACGGGCGGACGACTCCCGTCGCAGGCTGGGGACATGAACAGCGCGCAGCAGGACCACGGCGTCGAATGGATCCGCGAGCAGGTCGCGGGGGAGCGGCGCGACCTCGCCGAGGTGTTGGCCGGCCTCACCCCGCGGCAGTGGAACGCGCCCTCGCTGTGCGAGGGTTGGCGGGTCCGCGAGGTGGCCGCCCACATGGGCACCGGCTTCCGCTACTCCACCGCCCGGACCCTCGGGGAACTCCTCCGCTCCGGTGGGAACGTCCACCGGATGGCCGACCGGATCGCCCGCCGCGACGCCGCCGCCCTCACCACGGACCGGCTGGCCGCCGCCCTGTCCGAGCACGCCGGGCACCCCTGGCGGCCCCCGGTCGGCGGCCGGATCGCCGCCCTCGCCCACGACGCGGTGCACGGCCTGGACATCACCGTCGCCCTCGGCCTGCCGCCGCGCCTGCCCCTGCACCGCGGCACCGCCCTGCTGGGCGGGGTCTCGCCCCGCAGCCTGCGCTTCTTCGGCGCCCGGCTGGAGGGAGTACGGCTGCGCGCGACGGACGCGGACTGGTCGTACGGCCCCGGTCCGCTGCCGGTGGAGGGGCGGGCGGAGCACCTGCTCCTGGTGGCGTACGGGCGTCGGCTCCCGGCGGGCCTGTTGACCGGAGCGGGCGCGGAGCGCTTCACGGATCGGGCCGACCGGTGACACCGGCCGGCCCGGCCCCGCGCCGGGTGGCGCCCGGGTGTGGCGCCTGGGTGTGGTGCCCGGGATCAGAGCGAGTCGCAGTACCGCGCGAACGCGGCCCGGGTCCCGGCGCCGGCGTCGCCGTCGATGGCGCCGGTGTAGCCCCAGTTGCTCTTCAACCAGCGTTGCAGCGCCTCCACCGTGTGGGTCCCGACGATGCCGTCGATGGCGTCGGTGTAGCCCCAGTCGGCGCGCAGGAACCGCTGCATGGCCTGCCAGCTGCCGGTGCCGAGCTGGCCGTCGATGGCGCCGGTGTAGCCCCAGTACTGCTTGAGCGGGGCCTGGAGCTTGGCGGCCTGCGAGGTGCTCAGCCCGAGGTTGACGACCGCCGCCAGCCCGGCGGGCCCGGATTCCGCCGCCTGCTGGACGCCGGTCGGCGTCGCCGCGACGGCGGCACCGGCACCGGCCAGGCCGCCGACGGCGATACAGGCCACGGCCGTGGCACCGACGACCGCCTTCACCAGAACGTTCGAGCGCATGTGCAGCCCCCTTCGGGACACCCGTGGGACGGGTGACTTGTCTGGACACCGTCACTCTGGCACGGGTGCCGCCGCCCACGAACCGATCCGGGCCGGATGGCCGGTACTGCGCCCACACTGGCCGACCGGCGGAGCTTCGAACCCGAACCTCCGCCTCCACCGGCGGGCCGGGGTGGGCCCTCAGACGGACTGTCCGACCGGCCGGATCACGACGGTGTTCACGTCGACGCCGGCCGGCTGGCGCACCGCCCACACGATGGAGTCGGCGATCTGGTCCGCGGTCAGGTTGAGGCCCTGGGGGGCGCCGCCCGCGCCCTCCCAGAAGTTGGTCTCCACCCGGCCGGGGGCGACCAGGGTGACGCCGATCCCGTCGGCGGTGACCATCCGGCGGGTGTTCTCGGCGAGGCCGGTCACCGCCCACTTGGTGGCGCCGTAGATGTTGCCGGGGGTGTGGACCAGGCCGGCGACGCTGCCGATCAGCACGATCCGGCCCTTGGACTCCTTCAATGCGGCCAGCGAGGACCGGATGAGCAGGGCCGGGCCGAGTACGTTGGTGAGGACCATGTCACGCCAGCCGGCCGGGTCGCCGTCGGCGAGCGAGTCGTGGGTGGCGTAACCGGCGTTGGCGACGACGGTGTCCAGCCGCCCGAAGGTCCGGACGGTGGCCTGGACGGCGGCCTCGACGGCCTCGTGGTCGGCGGCGTCGGCGGCGACGGTGAGCAGGGTGTCCGGCTTCGCGGCCGCCTCCTCCGCGAAGCGGGCGAGCCGGGAGCCGTCGCGGCCGGTGACGGCCACCCGGTGGCCCTCGGCGAGCAGTCGGCGGGCGGTGGCGGCGCCGATGCCGCTCGAACCGCCGGTGATGAGGGTGACGGGCGAGTCGGTCACGGGGTGGTGCTCCTTGTTCCTCGGTGTGGAGCGGTGACCACTGTCCCTCTCTCCTCACGGGCCGGAAGCTGATCGTGTCGCGTCAAACAACGTATTGATCGTTTGTCGTGCCAGGCAAGATCCCGCCGGGGTTCTGGCCGAAAACCTTCGGGTCTGACGCCTTGTCGGCTTCGATCCGCCGGTGGCGGGGCCCGAGGATCTTGCTTTCGGTGCCCGGCCCCGGTCGGCGGGCCGTCGTCGGCCGGGGCCGGTGGGCTGTTCCCGTCAGCTCGCGCGCCCCGCCGCCCTCCGTGCCTACGATCGGAGGAGCCTCCCGCTCGCCGGACGAGCGCAAGGGTGCAGGCGAGACGGAAGCCAGGTAGCCGATGGCCCCGAGGTCCGTGCAGTGGCCGCCGTACGTGCGGCTGGCGCCGTGGTTGCTGATCGTCGGCGGGCTGGTGTGGGACGCGCTGGACCCGGCCGACTACTGGGGCGACCCGATGCTGGCGGCGGCGGCCGTGCTGGCCGGGGCGCTGCTGCCGCTGCGGGACGTCGTCGCGGTGGCGCTGGCGAACGTGGTCGGGATCCTGGTGCTGTCCGTGCGGGACGGCTCGATCGGGACCGGGGACGGCTACCTGGAGCTGGTCAACACCGCCTTCGCCGCGCTGCTGGGGATCGGGGTGAACCGGGTGGTGGCCCGGCACGGGCGCCGGCTGGAGCGGGTGCGGTCGGTGGCGGAGGCCGCGCAGCGGGCGGTGCTGCCGGAGCCGCCGGGGCGGGTGGCGGGGCTGGAGGTCGCGGCCTGCTACCGGGCGGCCCAGGACGAGGCGCTGATCGGCGGGGACGCGTACGCGCTGCAGGCCACTCCGTACGGGGTGCGGGTGGTGATCGCGGACGTGCGGGGCAAGGGGCTGCACGCGGTGGGGGCGGTGTCGGTGCTGCTGGGGGCGTTCCGGGAGCTCGCGCACCGGGAGCCGGACCTCGCCGGGCTCGCGGCGGCCCTGGAGCGCACGCTGGCCCGGGAGAGCGCCGGGCTGGGCGAGGAACTGCGCCTGGAGGGGTTCATCACCGCGCTGCTGGTGGAGTTCCCGCCGGGGGAGGCGGTCGCCCGGACCGTGGACTGCGGCCACCCCGGGCCGTACCTGCTCGGCGGCGGCGGGGCGGGGGTGAGCCGGTGGGACGCGGCCGACCCGGGGCTGCCGCTCGGGATGGGCGCGCTGGGGGCGGACGGCCCGGAGGCGGAGACCAGGCCCTTCCCGCCGGGGAGCACGCTGCTGCTGGTGACCGACGGGGTCACCGAGGCGCGGGACGCGGCGGGGGAGTTCTACGACCCGGTGCGCGGGCTGGCACCGCTCGGGCCCTTCGCGGGGGCGGAGCAGGCGGTGGCGGCGCTGGTGGCGGACGTGGCCCGGTGGACGGGCGGACCGCGGGACGACGACATGGCGGTGCTGGCGGTCACCCGGCGCCGGCCGACGGACCCGGCGGACGCGGCGGACGCGGCGGATCCGACCGGATGACGGCGGCCGGGCACGGCTCCGAACGGTTACGCCGATATCACGGTGAGGTTACGGAAGCTGCCTACTCCACGGATTCCGGCCAACTTGAGGGGTGTTGGCCGGTGGCCGGAAACCGGGTGTCCGGATATCGGACGACGAAATGGACGCGCTGGTCGGGGGCCGTCCGCGTCGGCCCGGAGAGCGGCGCAGGCCTTGGCGGGCAGGCCGGGCCGGGTGCGCGCCGTCGCGGCGCCGGGGCATAAGGGCTCGTAAGGGGGGCGTCGGGGCCGGTCGCCGTGGTGGCGGGATCCGGCCGAGCCGGGGATCGTCCGGAAAGGGACCTGTTGCTTGCCCCGTGTCGAATGCGTGACCGAGAGTCGCATCGATGAACGAGAAGCCTCACTCCCGTCAGGCCCGTCTGTTCGGCCACCGCGACTTCCGGCTCCTGCTGACCGGAGCGGCGGCGGCCCAGACGGGCAGTCAGGTCACCCTGGTCGCGCTGCCCTTGGTGGCCGTGGTGGTGCTCGACGCCACCCCCTTCGAGGTCGGCCTGCTCACCGCCGCCGAGACCGCGGCCTTCCTGCTGGTCGGCCTGCCGGCCGGCGCCTGGCTGGACCGGATGCGCAAGCTCCCGGTGCTGATCCGCGCCGACGTGGTGCGCTGCCTCGCGGTCGGCTCGATCCCGCCGGCGGCGGCCTTCGGGGTGCTCACCATGCCCCAGCTCTACCTGGTCGCGCTGGTCACCGGGGTGGCCACGGTCTTCTTCGACGTGGCCCACCAGTCCCTCCTGCCCGCCGTCCTGCCGCGCGAGCAACTGGTCGCCGGGAACGGCGCCCTGGAGACCGTCCGCTCCTCGGCGCAGATCGCCGGGCCGGGCCTGGGCGGCGGACTGGTCCAGCTGCTCGGCGCACCGCTCGCCATCGTCGCCGACGCCTGCGGCTACCTCGCCTCGGCGCTGCTGCTCGCCCGGATCCGGGTCGAGGAGGAGCTGCCGGAGCCGGAGCCCGGCCGTTCGCTGCGGGCCGAGGTGGCCGAGGGCGTGCGCTTCGTGCTCGGCCACCCGCTGCTGCGGGCGATCGCCACCGCCACCGCCGTGTCCAACCTGTTCGCCGCCGTGCTGATGGCCGTTCAGACCGTCTTCTGGGTACGGGTGCTCGACCTGTCGCCCGGGGCCATCGGCGCCCTGCTGTCGGCCTCGGCCGTCGGCGGGCTGGCGGGCGCACTGTGCGCGGGGCAGCTGTCCCGCTGGGTCGGGCAGGCCCGGCTGATCTGGCTGGCCACCGTGGTGACCGCGCCGTTCGCGCTGCTGTGGCCGCTGTCCGGCGGCGGTCCCGGCGCCGTGCTGTTCGGTGTCGGCTCCGGCGTGGTGCTGTTCGGCGCGGTCGCGTACAACGTCGCCCAGGTGAGCTTCCGGCAGAGCGTCTGCCCGCCCGAACTGCTCGGGCGGATGAACGCCACCATGCGCTTCCTGGTCTGGGGCACCCTGCCGATCGGCGCCCTCGCCGGCGGGGCCGTCGCCGACTGGGCCGGACCGCGCGCCGCGCTGTGGCTGTGCGCGGTGGGCTTCCTGCTGGTGCCGGTGCCGCTGCTGCTGTCGCCGCTGCGGCGGATGCGCGACCTGCCCACCGGGCCGGCCGGATCCGGACCCGGGGTCGAGGCCGAGGCCGAGGACGGCGAGGACGACGTCCGACAGCCCGCCGTGAGCCCCACCGCCGCCCCCTGACCATCCGCCCCTGACCCCCTGACCCCCTGAACCCCTGACCGACGAACCGAACCGTCCGAGCCGACCGAACCGTCCGAGCCGACACCGGAAACCGGAGACCGTTCCGTGCACGCCAGCATCACCGCCGCCTACCTCGCCCGGTACCGCGCCGCTGCCGCCGACTCCCCGGTGGAACTGCTCCCGCTGACCGGCGCCCAGCGGCGGTTCCTGATCACCCGCCGACTCGCCCCGCAGACCCGCTCCGACGTCGCCCCGCTGTTCTTCGCCTACCCCGCCGACGCCCTCGACCTGGACCGGCTGGGCCGCGCCGCCACCGCCGTCGCGGCCGCCCACCCGGCGCTGTGCGGCGCCTTCGTGACCGTGCGCGGCACCCCCGTGCTGCGCACCGGCGGCCCCTCCGTCGAGGTCGCCCGGATCGACGTGGACCCCGGCGCCGGCACCCACCGGGCGCTGCGCGCCGCGCTGTTGGACTGGCCGCTCGACGGGCCCGCGCTGCGCCTGCTGGTGGCCCGGGAGCCGGACGGCGGCGAGGACCTGCTCGCCCTCGCGCTGGACCACGCGGCCTGCGACGAGCAGTCGCTCGGGGTGCTGGTCGGCGAACTCGCCGAGGCCTACCGGCGGGACGAACCGCCCGCGCCCGGCCCCGGCCCGCAGGCCGTCGCCGACTTCCGGGAGGCCGTCGAACTCCAGCTGGCCGCCGAGGAGTCCGCCGCCGGTCCCGCCGCCCAGGCCCACTGGGGGCGCCGGCTCGGCGGTCTGAGCGGGGCGGGCGGCGGCGCCGCGCGGACCACCGGCATGCTGGTCGAGCGGCTGCCCGCCGTCCCGGCGAGCGCCCGCGGCGCGATCTTCCCCGCCCTGCTGGACGCCGTGGGCGCCGCCGCCCGGCGGCTGCACCGCGTGGACGGCCCGCTCGCGCTCGGCTACCCGTGGGGCGGCCGCCCGCCCGGCGCGCCCGCCGCGCTCGGCTGTTTCCTCAACACCCTGGTGCACGCCGTGCCCACCCGGCCCGCCACCGACCTGGAAGCGCTCTGCGACGACTGGTGGGACGACCTCGACCACGCCGGAACGCCCTTCGACGAGGTGGTTCGGGCCGCCCGGGTCGCCGGTTCGCCCTGGTCCGGCGGGCTGGACGCGATGCTCACCTTCGAGGACCTCCAGCGCCGCCCGCCGCTGGTACTCGGCGGCGTCCCCGGCCGCGAGGTCCACCTCGGCGGGCGCCCGCTCGCCGCGCCGACGGCCGTCTCCGCCTCCCACGGCGAGGAGCTGACGGTCCGCCTGGCCTGGGACGACGAGCGCTTCCCGGCCGCCGACGCGGAGGCCGCCTTCGCCGACCTGCTGGCCGTGCTGAGCCGCCACCTCTGACCGCCACCTCCGGCCACCCACGCCCGGCCACCCTCCTCCGGCCGCCACCCCTCACCGTCGCCTCCAGCCGTCACCCCTGGACGCCACGGCCCCTCAGACCCCATCCTCCCCAAGGACCACATCCACTCCAAGGACCCCGGGCCGCACCCTCACCCCGGTGCGGCCCGCCCCCACCGGCCGCGTCGGGACCACCCCACGCCCGCGCCCGGCCACCGCAGTGCCGACACGCCCACCACACAAGGGAATCATCCATGTTCGCACTCTCTCCGTCGCAGGAGATCGTCTGGCTGCACGAGCAGATGCAGCCGGGCAGCCGCGCCTACAACTTCACCGGCGTCCTCGACCTGTGGGGCACCCTCGACCGGGACGCCCTGCACGCCGGCCTCACCGCCGTGCTGGCCCAGCACCCCGGCCTGCGCCTGGAGTTGGTGGCCCGGGCGGAGGGCCTGCCCGGCCAGCGGGTCGCCGAGGACTGCCCGCCGGAGCTGCGGCACAGCGACTTCACCGCCGAGGCCGACCCGGAGGCCGTGTTCCGGACCCTGCTCGCCGCCGAGGCCGAGGAGCCGCTGGACACCGAGCGGGCGCCGCTGCTGCGCTGGCACCTGGTCAAGCTCGCCGACGACCACCACCGGCTGATCCACGTCGAGCACCACCTCGTCCACGACGGCCACTCCTTCGCGATCTTCCTGCGCGACCTGTTCACCGTCTACCGCGCCCACGTCCTCGGCGAGTCCTACGAGTTGGCCACCGCCCCCTCGTACGAGCAGCACGCCCGCACCGAGGCCGACCCGCAGGCCCGCGAGCGCGCCCTCGCCTTCTGGACCAAGGAGCTGGCCGACGCCCCGCGCGAGGTCACCCTGCCCGGGCTGGCCCACCCCGGCGTCGAGCGCCGCCACCGCGGCGGGCAGCTGCGCCAGTCGATCGGCGCCGACCTCGCCGAGCGGCTGCGCGAGCGCAGCCGGACCGACGGCCACACCCCGTTCAGCACCCTGCTCGCCCTGTTCGCCGAACTGCTGCGCCGGCACAGCGGCCACCGCGAGGTCACCGTCGGCACCGCCGTCGGCAACCGCCCCGAGGGCTTCGAGGGCACCGTCGGGATGTTCGTCAACACCGTGCCGCTGCGCCTGCGGCTCGACCCGGCCGCCTCCGGTACCGAGGCCGTCGACGAGGTCACCGACGTCCTGATGCGCGCCCTGCCCTACCAGGACCTGCCGGTGCAGGAGCTCACCCGCCGGCTCGGCCTGCACACCGGCGGCGCCGACAACCCGCTGTTCAACGTGATGTTCAGCGCCCACGACGCCGCGCTGCCCGACGTCCAGGTCCCCGGCCTCGACGTCTCGCTGTACGAGGGCTTCAACACCGGCACCACCCGCTTCGACCTCGACCTGGTGCTGCTGCCCGACGACCGCCGGGTGGTCGGCGAGAAGCACGGCGTCGCCGGGATGACCCTGATCTGGGACTACGACGCCGAGCTGTTCGGCGAGGCCAGGGCCGTGCTGCTGTCCGAGCGCCTGTTGGAGCTGCTGCGCCGCTACCTGGACGACCCGGAGACGGTGCTCGCCGCGCTGGCCCCCGAGCCCGCGGCCGAGCCCGCCGCCCCGGTCGTCCCGGTCGGCCTGGACCCGGCCGCCGCCCACGACCCCACCGCGCTCGCCCTGCTGGCCGGAGCCGAGCGCATCACCTACGGCGAACTGGACCGCCGGGTCGGCGAGTTGGCCGACCGGATGCGCGCCGCCGGAGTCACCCCCGGCCAGCCGGTGGCCGCCGTCCTGCCGCGCGGCACCGACAGCGTGGTCGCCCTGCTGGCCTGCCTGCGCCTGGGCGCCGTCCACGCGCCGCTGTCCACCGAGGACCCGGCCGCCCGGCTGGGCCTGCTGCTGGAGCGGCTCGCCCCCGCGCTCGTCCTCGCCACCCGGCAGAGCGCGCTCGCGCTGCCCGCCGAGGGCGTCACCCCGGCGCTGCTGGACGGCCCCGCCTTCCCGAAGGCCGAGCCCGCCGCCGTCCTGGAGGGCGGCGCGTACGTCATCCACACCTCCGGTTCCACCGGTGTGCCCAAGCCCGTCCTGGTCGGCCGCGAGGCCCTCGCCGGGTACGTCGCCGCGGTCGCCGCCCGCTACGAACTCACCGCCGCCGACCGGGTGCTGCTGTTCGCCCGGCCCTCCTTCGACGTGTCGCTGGAGGAGGTGCTGCCCGCCCTCGCGGTCGGCGCCGCCCTGGTCGTGCCGCAGCGCGAGGTGCCCACCGGGCCCGAGCTGGTCGCCGTGCTCGCCGCCCGCGGCGTCACCGTCGCCAACCTGCCCACCAGCTACCTGCTCGCGGTCCGCGAGGACCTGCGCGAGGCGCTGCGGGACGGCCGCTGGACGCCGCGCCTGCTCGTCCTCGGCGGCGAGCGGCTGCCCGCCCGCGCCCTGGCCGGGCTGACCGAGGCCACCACGGTGCTCAACGCCTACGGCGTCACCGAGGCCACCGTCACCTCCACCGTCCACCGGGTCACCGCCGAGGACGTCGCCGAGGACGGCGAGATCCCGCTCGGCGCCGAACTCGACGGCGTGCGCCTGCACGTCCTGGACGAGACGCTGCGCCCGCTCCCGTACGGCTGCGTCGGCGAACTTGCCGTCAGCGGCGGCCTGCTGGCCGAGGGCTACGTCGGCCTGCCGGAGCCCACCGCGGCCCGCTTCATCACCGTCCCCGGCCTCGACGGCGCCCGGGTCTACCGCACCGGCGACCGCGGCTACCGCGACACCGAGGGGCGCCTGCGCTTCCTCGGCCGCGCCGACAACCAGGTCAAGCTGCGCGGCCACCGGATCGAACTGGAGGAGATCGAGGCCGCCGCCTCCGCCGAACTCGGCGGCCGCTCCTGCGCGGTGCTGCTGCACCACGACCCGCAGACCGGCCCCCGGCTGGTCGGCTTCCTGGAAGGCGCCGACCGCCCCGACCAGGCCGCCCTGCACGACGCGCTGGCCCGCCGGCTGCCCGGCGGACTCGTCCCCGCCACCTGGACGGCCGTCGCCGCGATGCCCACCCTGCCCGGCGGCAAGCCCGACCGCGCCGCCCTCGCCCGGCTGGCCGAGCAGGCCCCGGCCGAGCGGGAGCAGGACAGCGCACCCAGCGTCTTCGCCGACCCCGGCCAGGAGCTGATCGCCAGCGCCTGGCGCGAGGTGCTCGGCCACGACCGCTTCGGCGCGGACTCGCACTTCTTCGAGGTCGGCGGCCACTCGCTGCTCGCCGCCCAGCTCGCCGCCTTCCTGGAGCCGCACCTGGGCAGCCGCCCGCCGCTGCGCACCCTGTTCCGGCACGCAGTCCTGGCCGACCAGGCGCGCGTCCTGACCGGTGGCGCGGCATGAGCGCCCCGTCCGCCGTCCTGGAGGACGGCCACCGCGAGCTCGTCGAGGCCTTCGAGAGCTTCATCCGCCGCGAACTCGTCCCGCTCGCCGCCGAGTTGCCGGAGACCGCCGACCAGGTCCCGGGCGACCTGCGGTCCTACGTCCGCAAGCGCTCCGCCGCGCTCGGCTTCTACGCCGGCGACTATCCCGAGGAACTCGGCGGCGCCGACATGCCGTTCACCGCCGTGGTGCTGCTGCACCACGCCGCCGGGCGCAGCGGCTGCGTGCTCGCCCCCTACGCGCTGGCCGGCTCCGACGGGCCCAGCCCGCTGCTGCGGCACGGCACCCCCGAGCAGATCGAGCGGCACCTGGTCCCGCTGGTGCGCGGCGAGCAGACCCGCTGCCTGGCGCTCACCGAACCGCAGGCCGGCTCGGACGCCTTCCACCTCACCACCACCGCCGTGCGCACCGGCGACGGCTGGGTCCTGAACGGGCGCAAGACCTTCGTCAGCAACGCCGAACACGCCGGGATCGCCCTGGTGGTGGCCGCCACCGACCTCGGCGACGGCAAGGGCCCGACCGCCGGGGCGACCGCCTTCGTGCTGCCGATGGACCAGCCCGGCCTGCGGATCGGCCAGCGCTACGAGGGGATGTCCGGCGAGCCGCTGTTCGAACTGCTGCTGGACGGGGTCACCGTCGGCCCGGAGGCCGTGATCGGCGGCGAGGAGGGCATCGCCGCGGCCACCGCCCTGGCCATGGACAGCCTCTCCCGCGGCCGCCTGGTGGTCGCCGCGATGTGCAACGGCATCGCCGAGCACGCGCTGCGGATCGGCGTCGAGTACGCCCGCGAGCGGCGCGCCTTCGGCAAGGTCATCGGCGAGTACCAGCACATCCAGGAGCACCTGGTGACCACCCGCGCCGAGGTGGAGTGCGCCAAGCTGCTCACCCTCGCCTGCGCCCGGCTGGTCGACGAGGGCACCGAGGCGCCCGAGAACGCGGCGCTCGCCAAGCTCACCTCCTCCGAGACCGCCGTCCGCGCGGTGGACCGCTCGCTCCAGGTCCACGGCGCCACCGGCTGGGTACGCGGCCACCCCTTGGAATTCCTGTACCGCTACGTCCGGATGACCACGATCATCGAAGGGACCTCCGAGGTCCAGAAGGTGATCATCGCCCGCTCCATGGGCCTGAACTGACGGTTTCTCGTACGTATCTGGAGACGATGATGGAATCCCTGAGCATCGGCTACGGCCACCCGCACCAGGACGGCGCGGTCCTCGACCTGTTCACCACCTGGGCGCACCGCACCCCGCAGGCGCCCGCCCTGATCGACGGCGGGCGCACCCTCGGCTACGCCGAACTCGACCGCCTCGCCGACACCGTGGCGGAGTCCCTGCGCGGCAAGGTCGGCGCCGGCGACCTGGTCGGCGTCTGCCTCGGCCACTCGGCGGAGCTGGCCGCCGTCACCCTCGCGATAGCCAAGCTCGGCGCCGTCCACCTGCCGCTCGGCCCGCGCCCCGGCGAGAAGCGCCTCCAGGCCGTCGCCGAGCAGCTGCGCCCGGCCTGCCTGATCGGCGACGCCGCCGTGCTGCCGCCCGGCGGCGAGCGGCTCGAACTCGACCTGCCCACCCCCGGCCTGCTGGCCGCCCTGACGCCCGGTGAGCAGGCGAGCGTGCCGGTCGGCACCCACTACGCCGTGCTCACCTCCGGCTCCACCGGCACCCCCAAGGCCGTCGCCGTCACCGAACCGGCGCTCGGCGCGCTGCTGCACTGGTACCGCGAGCTCACCGGCCTCGGCCCGGGCGAGCGGCACAGCCTGCTGATCGGGGTGGCCTTCGACCCGCACGTGATGGAGCTGTGGGCCACCCTCACCTCCGGCGCCGCCCTGGTCGTCGCCCCCGAGGCCGTCCGCTGGGACTCCGGCGCGCTCACCGACTGGCTGGGCGAGGCGGGCATCACCGCCGCCGTGCTGCCCACCCCGCTGGCCGAGCCGATCCTCGACCGGCCCTGGCCCGCCGGGCTGGCGCTGCGCCACCTGATGATCGGCGGCGACCGGCTGCGCCGCGCCCCCGGGGCGGAGGTCACCGCCACCGTCCACAACGCGTACGGCCCGGCCGAGGCCACCGTCGCCACCACGGTGCACACCATGGCGCCCGGCGGCGACCACGGCGCCGACGCGCCGCCGATCGGCCTGCCGATCGCCGGCGCCGTCGTGCTGGTCACCGACGAGCAGGGCAACCCGGTGCCCAGAGGGACGGCCGGGGAGCTGCGGATCGGCGGCCGGGGCCTGGCCGCCGGCTACCTCGACCCCGAGCTGACCGCCCGCCGCTTCGTCCAGGCGCCCCCCGGGGTGGACGGCACCGACCGGGTCTACCGCACCGGCGACCGGGTGGTGATGCGCGCCGACGGCGTGCTGGAGTTCCACGGCCGGCTGGACGACCAGGTCAAGGTCAGCGGGGTGCGGATCGAACCCGCCGAGGTGGAGGCCGCCTTCGAGCGCGACGACCGGGTGCGCCGCGCGGTGGTCGCCGCCGAGACCGCGGCCACCGGCGGCGTCCGGCTGCTCGCCTTCGTCCAGGCCGAGCCCGACGCCGAACCGGCGAGCCTGCTGGAGGCCGTCCGGCCCTGGCTGCCCGAGCAGGCCGTGCCCTCGGCCGTACGGCTGGTCGAGACCTTCCCGCTGGACCCCAACGGCAAGGTGGACCGCGCGGCGCTGCTGGCCGCGCTCGCCGCCGAGCCCGAGGCCCCGGCGGCCGCCGGCGAGGACGGCGACACCGCGGTCGAGCGCACCCTGGTGAAGCTCTGCCGCGAGCTGCTCGGCCGCGCCGACCTCGGCCCGGGCGACAACTTCCTGGCGTCGGGCGGCAACTCGCTCGCCGCCGCCCGACTGCTGGAGTCCCTGGAGGGGGAGTACGGCGTGCGGCTGCGCGCCCCCCTGCTGCTGCGCCAGCCCGACCTGCGGGCGGTCGCACGGCTCATCGAGGAGCGGATGCCCAGCGCGTCCCTCGCCTGAGGACCCGGAGCCGTCCCGCACACCGGGCCCCGTCCGGCCCCGTGCGGGACGGCTCCGCCGCCGCCGCGCCCCCGTCGCACCTCCCGATCTGACCTGCGGCGCCCCCGGCCCCAGCGCCGGGGCGCCCGGAAGGGACCCAGCCATGACGCCCGTCCTCCCCACCCTCCCCGCGCTGGTCGCCCGCCAGGCCGAGCAGCACCCGAGCGCGCTCGCCCTGACCGACGGCGCCACCTACCTCACCTACCGCGAACTCCACGACGCCGCCGGCCGCCTGGCCGCCGTCCTGGCCGCGCGCGGGATCGGCCCCGGCAGCGCCGTCGGCCTGCTGTGCGCCCGCTCGGCCAGGTTCGCCGTCGCCCAGCTCGCCGTCTGGCGGGCCGGCGGCCTCGTCGTCCCGCTCGACCCGGCCTACCCGCGCCCGCGCATCGCCGAGATGACCGCCGACGCGCAGGTCCGCCTCGTCCTCGGCGACAAGGCGCTGCTCGCCGACGCCGCACTGCCCGCCGAGCGCACCCTGGTGCTCACCGAACGCGGCACCGAGGAGACCGGCGCGGCGGTGCCCGACGCCGCCGACCCGGACGCGCCCGCCCTGCTCTACTACACCTCCGGCTCCACCGGCCACCCCAAGGGCGTACTCGTCCCGCACCGCGCCGTCACCGACCTGGTCACCGCCCCCGACGGGCTCGCCCTCGGCCCGCGCGACCGGGTGCTCTTCCACTCCACCCCCTCCTTCGACGCCGCCACCTTCGAACTCTGGGCGCCGCTCGCCCAGGGCGCCGCCGTCGCCGTCTCCCCGGCCGAACGGCCCAGCGCCGAGGAACTCGTCCGCGACGTCGAGCGCTTCGGCGCCACCACCGCCTTCATCACCACCGCGCTCTTCCACCACCTGGCCGCCAAGGAGTCCCGGATCTTCGGCGTGCTGCGCACCCTGGCCGTCGGCGGCGAGGCGCTCGCCCCCGAGTACGCCGGGGCCGTGCTGCGGGCCTTCCCCTGGCTGGAGCTGTACAACGTCTACGGGCCCACCGAGGCCACCACCTTCACCACCGCCCACCGGATCACCCCCGCCGACTGCGCGGGCGGCCCCGTCCCGATCGGACGCACCTTCGGCGGCGCCCGCGCCCTCGTCCTGGACGAGCGGCTCGCCCCGGTCGAACCCGGCACGGTCGGCGAACTGTGGATCGGCGGCGGGCGCCTCGCCCAGGGCTACCTCAACCGGCCCGAACTGACCGCCGAGCGCTTCCGCGAACTCCCCGGCGGCGGCCGGGCCTACCGCAGCGGCGACCTGGTGCGCCAACGCCCCGACGGCGCCCTGGAGTTCCACGGCCGCACCGACGACCAGGTGAAGGTCCGGGGCTTCCGGATCGAGCCCGGCGAGGTCGAGCAGGCCCTGCTGCGCTTCCCCGAGGTCGCCGAGGCGGCCGTGGTGGTCCGCCGCGCCGGACAGGCCGACGCCGCGCTCACCGCCTGCGTGGTCCTCGCCGAGGGCGCCGGGGCCGCCGCCGAAACCCTGCGCACCCGGCTCGCCGAGCTGCTGCCCGCCCACCTGGTCCCCACCGCCTGGGCCGTCCTGCCCGCACTGCCGCTCAACGGCAGCGGCAAGATCGACCGCCGCGCGCTCGCCGCCGCCCCGGACCCGGCGGCGGAGCGCACCGGCGTCGAGGTCGACCTCACCCCGATCCAGCGGGTCGTCGCCGAGGCCTGGAGCCGCGCCCTGGAACGCCCGATCACCGACCCGGCCGCCGACTTCCTCGCCGAGGGCGGCCACTCGCTGCTCGCCATGTGGGTCGTCGACGACCTCGCCGGCGAGTTCGGCATCGACCTGTCCCTCGCCGACTTCCTCGGCCACCCCACCGTGGCCGGCCAGGCCGAACTACTGGAACGCGCCCTGCGGGACGCCGACGACACCCAGGGAGCACCCCAGCGATGAGCAACGACCAGAACGACCTGCTGCGGCGCGCCCGCAACCGCCGCACCGCCCTCGCCCCGCAGCGCCCGGCCGCCGCCGACGTCGACGCCGGCCCGGCCCCGCTCTCCCACGCCCAGCAGCGGATGTGGCTGATGGAGCACCTCGGCCAGGGCGGCGCCCTCTACAACGTCCCGATCGCCACCCGGCTGCGCGGACCGCTCGACCGGGCCGCCCTCGCCACCGCGCTCACCGGCCTCACCGAGCGGCACGCCGTCCTGCGCACCCGCTACCCGCGCCGCGGCGAACAGCCCTACCAGCACCTCGAAGCGGCCGGCCCCGTCCCGCTGGCCGTCCTGGACGCCACCGGCGACGGCACCGGGCAGCTGGCCGCCGAGGCCGCCCGCCCCTTCGACCTCACCGACGGGCCGGTGCTGCGCGCGCTGCTGCTGCGCCACGCGCCCGAGGACCACACCCTGCTGCTGACGATCCACCACATCGCCGTCGACGGCGGCTCGCTGCCCGTCCTGGCCGCCGACCTCGCCGAGCTGTACGCCGCCGCCCGCGACGGCGTCGAACCCCGGCTCCCGGCGCCCGGCATGCCGTACGCCGAGTACGCCCGCCAGGAGCGCGCCCGCGACACCGAACTCACCGCCGCCGCCGACGCCCTGGCCGCCCGGCTGGCCGGCGCCCGCCCGCTGCCGCTGCTGCGGCCGGTCGCCCCCGGCGCCCGCGACCGCCGGGCCGGCCTGCACGCCGTGCCGCTCGACCCCGCCACCGTCGAGGGCCTGCGGCAGCTCGGCGCCCGGCACGGCGCCACCCTGTTCGCCGTCGTCCTCACCGCCGCCTTCGCCACCCTGCGCACCGCCGGCGGCCAGGACGACCTCACCCTCGGCTGCGCCAGCGGCCACCGGGCCCGCCCCGAACTGCGCCGCACCGTCGGCCTGGGCGTCAACACCCTCGCGGTGCGCGCCGAACCCGCCGGGGACGCCTCCTTCGCCGAGGCGCTCGCCCTGGTGCGCGGCGCCCTGCTGGAGGCCCAGCAGCACCACCAGGTGCCCTTCGACCTGGTGGTCGAGCGGCTCGGCGCGGCGGCGCGCGGCGCCGACGGCACCCCGCTGCTGTCGGCCAGCTGCGACCTGGTCCAGCCCGCGACCGCCCTGACGCTGCCCGGCCTGGACGCCGAACACGTCGACGTCGACCTGGAACTCGCCAAGTTCGACCTCACCCTGGTCCTGGAGGAGGGCCCGCGGCCGCGCTGCCTGGTCCAGCACGACCACGCGGCCCTGGACGGCGCCACCGCCGCCCGACTGGCCGAGGCCTTCGCCGCCGTGCTCCGCGCGGTCGTCGAGGACGCGGACCGCCCGCTCGCCGAACTCCCCGGCGAACTGCTGGCCCGCGCCGACCGGCACCCGGTGCTGGAAGCCCTGGCGGCCCACCCCGGCGTGGCCGACGCGGCCGTGGTGGAGACCGCCGACGGCCCGCCGCTCGCCTACGCGGTGGTCCGCGGCGCGGTCGCCCCCAGCGGCACCGACCTGCGCGCCCGGCTCCGGGCCGCCGTCCCCGCCGCCGAACTCCCGCTGGCCGTCACCCTGCTGGACCGCATCCATCGCGGTGATCAGGGTGGGGGAGATGGCGATGCCGGCGACGAGCAGGGC
>NZ_JBHZCY010000109.1:0-31683 GCF_042786665.1 Kitasatospora sp. NPDC059146
CTGCTGCCGACCCCGCTGGTGGACTGCACCGACGGGGTGTTCGCCCGGGCCGGGGTGGAGCTGAGACTCAAGCGGGACGACCTGCTGCACCCGACCGTCCCCGGCAACAAGTGGCGCAAGCTGGCCCCGAACCTGGCCGCCGCCGTCGAACAGGGGCACACCCGGCTGCTGACCTTCGGCGGCGCCTACTCGACCCACCTGCGGGCGGCCGCGGCCGCCGCCGGCGCGCTCGGACTGGAGAGCGTCGGGCTGGTGCGCGGCGAGGAGCTGGCCGACCGGCCGCGCAACTGGTCGCTGCGGGCCGCCGAACGCTCCGGGATGCGGCTGGAGTTCCTCACCCGGGCCGCCTACCGGGAGGCCACCGGCCGGGCCCTCGCCGGGGACGGCACCGGCGACGGTACGGAGGTGGAGCGCCGCTGGGGCCGCTGCCTGGTGCTCCCGGAGGGCGGCTCCAACGCCCTGGCCGCGGTCGGCGCGGCCGCGATCACGGCCGAACTGCCCGACCTGGGCGGGCACGACGTGGTCTGCTGCCCGGTGGGCACCGGCGGCACCCTGGCCGGGATCGCGGCCGGCCTGCCGCCGGGCGCCCGGGCGCTCGGGGTGGCCGTGCTGCGCGGCGGCGAGGGCTACCTGGAGGCGGAGGTCGCCCGGCTGCACCGGGCCGGGTTCGGGCGGGAGTTCGCCAACTGGCGGATCGACCACGCGCACCACGGCGGCGGCTACGGCAAGGTCCCGGCCGAACTCGCCGCCTTCGCCGCGGAGTTCGAACGCCGCCACGGCATCCCGGTGGAACGCCGGTACGTCGCCAAGCTGCTCGCCGCCCTGGCCGACCTGGCCGGGGCGGGTGCCTTCGTGCGCGGCACCCGCCTGACGGCCGTGGTCACCGGCCTGCCGGACCCGGAGTAACCGGGCCCTAGGATCCGAAGGTCAGGTCGGCACAGGGGTCGGTGTCGGCGCCGCGGGTGTTCTCCGCTATGCCGGTCGGGATCCCGCTGGGCGCGGTGGCCGTGGGCGAGGGCGCGGTCACCGAGTTCAGCTGGGTGCCGGCCGCCCGGTAGTCCGCCCCGAGGGTGACGGTGATCGCGCCCGAGCCGGGCTCCTCGACGGTGCGGGCGCCGGGGAAGAGCGCTGCGACCTGGTCGGCGGTGGTCTTGAGCGTCGGGTCGTAGGAGACCTCGGTGCGCTGCTTGCCGGGGTTGTTGGCGCCGAGGGTGACGTTCTGGAAGCCGCGTCCCTTGAGGGTCTCGGCGCCGGAGCCGGCCAGCCCGGCGGTGCCGACGCCGTTGACCACGGTGACCGGGGCGCCGGCCTGTTCGGCGGTGAGCGGCGCGTTCGTCCCGGGGCCCGCGCTCGGCGAGGCGGAGGCGGAGGCGGAGGCCGCGGCGGCGGTGGCCGCGCCGGTGCCGGCGGTGCCCTGCCCGTCCAGGGTGCGGTCCTCGCGCAGCAGCTTCCACAGCGCGTCGGCGTCCGGCTGGACCAGCCGCACCCGTTCCCCGGCGAAGCGCCAGGGGGCGGTGACGAAGGTGACGTCGGAGAGCTTGATGTCCTCCAGCGAGCGGGCGAAGTCCACCAGCTTCATCGCGGTGCCGAGGCCCTCGTCCACGGTGAGCGACTTGGTGGCGGCGTCGGCCAGCGGCAGCAGCGTGGGCAGGGAGAAGCCCTGGGACTGGACCTTCTTGATCATCGAGGAGAGGAAGGCCTGCTGGCGCTTCATCCGGCCTATGTCGGAGTTGTCGCCGATGCCGTGCCGGGTCCGCAGGTAGTCGACCGCGGACTTGCCGGAGAGCTTCTGCATCCCCTTCTTGAGCTGGATGCCGTACTCGTTGACGTCGTTGGGCACGCAGGCGTCCACGCCGCCGATGGCGTCGGTCATCGCGGCGGCGCCCTTGAAGTCGACCACGACGGTGTGGTCGACCCGCAGCCCGGTGAGGTTCTCCACGGTGTTCTGGGTGCAGGCCGGGTTGCCCTTGGCGAGTTCGCCGAGGCTGAACGCCGAGTTGAACATCTGGTCGGTGCGGGGCTTGCTCCAGCTGCCGTTCGCCAGCTTGCAGGACGGGATGGTGACCAGGGTGTCGCGGGGGATCGAGACCCCGACGGCGTGCTTGTGGTCGGCGTAGACGTGCACCAGGATCGCGGTGTCCGAGTTGCCGACGCCCTCGTCGCCGCCGCCCAGCGAGTTGTTGCCGTCGTCGCGGGTGTCCGAGCCGAGCAGCAGGATGTTGACCGGCACCTGGGCGCCGGGGCTGGCCGGCACGGGGGCCGGCGGGCGCTCGGTGGCGACGCCGCCCGCGTCGAAGGTGGTGATGTTGCTGTCCAGCCGGTGGTAGAACCAGGCCCCCGCCCCCACGACCGACAGCACCAGAACGGCGGCCAGGCCGATGGCGGTCCGCAGGTAGCGGCGCCGGCGCGTGCTGCTGCTCATCCCGTGCCCCCCGTCTTCACGTTTCTCGCGTTCGATGTTCGAACGTTAGACGTTCCGGAAGGCCGTTCGGTTACCTCCTGAGTGCGGGCGAATCGGGCAGCAGTGCTGTGATGCTGCTCACGCGCCGGGGTCGGCGGCGCCGGTGAGCATCCGCCGGAGCAGGTCCCGCAGGACGGTGCGCTCCTGCGGGCCGAGCGCGGCGAGCGGCTCGCGGGCGAAGTTGAGCGACTCGCGCAGCTCCTCGGAGGCGGCCGCGCCGGTCTCGGTGGCGGCGACCAGCTTGACCCGGCGGTCCTGCCGGTCGGCCTCCCGGGTGACGAAGCCGCGGGCCTCCAGCCGGTCGACGATGCCGGTGATGTTGGAGGGCTCGCAGCTGAGCGTCTGGGCGATGTGGCGCATCGGCAGCGGGCCGCGCCGCAGCAGCGCGAGCACCTTGGCCTGGGCGCCGGTGAGCGAGCGGGCGGCGGCGGCCTCCTCGTACTCGCGATGGAACAGGGCGACCAGGTTGGCCATCAGGTCGACGACCTCGCGGGTGATCTCGTCGGACTGCGGCGTGGCGACCTCGGTCTGCTGGGTGTCCATGCCCCAGAGTCTACCTGAAAAGTTGACAACATGAACCTTTCATGTCCATCGTTACTTCAGTTGCTCAACCTTTTACCTGCCGAACCCCCCCAAGGAGCACCTCCATGGCAGAGCAGGCCGCCCCCGCGACCGCCCGTGAATGGCACCTCGCCGCCCGCCCCCAGGGCTGGCCGGTGCCCGCCGACTTCGCCCTGGTCGAGGCCCCGGTCCGGACCCCGGGCCCGGGCGAGATCCTGGTCCGCAACACCCACCTCTCGGTCGACCCGTACATGCGCGGCAGGATGAACGACACCAAGTCCTACGTGCCCCCGTTCCAGCTCGGCCAGGCGATGGACGGCGGCGCGGTCGGCTACGTGGTCGCCTCCGAGGCGGGGGGCTTCGCCCCCGGCGACGCCGTGCTGCACGGGCTCGGCTGGCGCGAGTACGCCACCCTGGACGCGAAGCGCGCGGTCAAGGTCGACCCGGCGGCCGGCCCGCTCTCCGCCTACCTCGGCGTGCTCGGCATGCCCGGCCTGACCGCCTACGCCGGACTGCTCGCCGTCGGCGCCCTCAAGGAGGGCGACAAGGTCTTCGTCTCCGGCGCGGCCGGCGCCGTCGGCTCACTGGTCGGCCAGATCGCCCGGCTCAAGGGCGCCTCGCTGGTGGTCGGCTCGGCCGGCTCGGCGGAGAAGGTCGCCAAGCTGGTGGACGACTTCGGCTTCGACGCGGCCTTCAACTACAAGGACGCCCCGGTCGCCGAGCAGCTCGCCAAGGCCGCCCCGGAGGGCATCGACCTCTACTTCGACAACGTCGGCGGGGACCACCTGGAGGCCGCGATCGGCGCCCTCGGCGTGCACGGCCGCGCGGTGCTCTGCGGCGCGATCGCCCAGTACAACGACACCACCCCGCCCGCCGCTCCGCGCAACCTGGCGCTGGCGATCGGCAAGCGGCTGCGCCTGGAGGGCATGCTGGTCGGCGACCACGCCGCCCTGCAGCCGCAGTTCGTGGCCGAGGTGGGCGGCTGGCTGCGCTCCGGCGAGCTGCGCTCCGAGGAGACCGTGGTGGACGGCTTCGACAACGCCGTCGAGGCCTTCCTGGACCTGCTCCGCGGCGTCAACACCGGCAAGATGGTGGTCCGCCTGGACGGCTGACCCTCCGTCAGGGCCCTTGGTCCGGAGTCGAACCCGCCCCGCCGCCCCGACCGGGCGCGCGGGGCGGTTCGCGTGCACGGCGCAGGGGATCCGGCCGCACTACCGCATTCCGGCCGGATCCGAAAGTGCGTCATCCATCGCCCCGCGCCGCGCGGTACGGTGGTCCCGCCCGGCGATGGGGCCGTTCGGGGGAGAGATCCGGCCGAGGGGTAGACCTCGTTGAGGATTCGACTAGCATTGAGCGAAAGCCTGTCCGTTTTGCTCAATTTAGTAGCTTAATGTCGGCTAACGTGGGTAACTGTGGATCAACTGCAGGCACGAGGCAGCTGGGGAAGGCGACCCTCGTCCACAGCCTGGAGGTCCCGGTGACGACACGTGGAGTTCTCTACATCCACTCCGCGCCCCGCGCGCTGTGCCCGCACGTCGAGTGGGCCGTCGCGGGGGTGCTCGGTGTGCGGGTGAGCCTGGACTGGATCCGCCAGCCGGCCGCACCCGGGCACTGGCGTGCCGAGCTCTCCTGGCAGGGGGAGCCCGGCACCGCTTCGAAGCTCGCCTCCGCGCTGCGCGGCTGGCAGCTGATGCGGTACGAGGTGACCAGCGAGCCCTGCGCCACGGCGGAGGGCGAGCGGTACAGCAGCACGCCCACGCTCGGCATCTTCCACGCCGTCACGGGCATCCACGGCGACATCCTGATCCCCGAGGACCGGCTGCGGGCCGTCCTGCTGCGGGCCCGCAGCGAGGGGGCCGACCTGGAGGCCGAGATCTCCCGGCTGCTGGGCAAGCCCTGGGACGACGAGCTGGAGCCGTTCCGCTACGCGGGCGAGGGCGCCCCGGTGCGCTGGCTGCACCAGGTGGTCTGAGCCCGCGGGACGACACGACGGAGGGGCCGGGGCCGGCGCGGCGCGCCCGCCCCCCCGCCACCGGGCGCCGCGGGGGGGGGCGGCGCCCCCCCAGAGGTGGGCGCGGCGCGCCCCCGCCGGGTTGGCCGCGGGGGGGGCCGGCGCGCCCCCCCCCCCCCCGCCCCTCCGTCACGGGCGTCAGCGGGTGCGGAAGGCCAGCACCACGTTGTGGCCGCCGAAGCCGAACGAGTTGTTCAGCGCGGCGATCCGGCCCTCGGGCAGCGGGGTCGCCTCGGTCACGACCTTCGCGTCCACCTCGTCGTCCAGCTCCTCGACGTTGATGGTCGGCGGGGCGATCCGGTGGTGCAGCGCCAGCACGGTGGCGACGGTCTCGATGCCGCCGGCGCCGCCCAGCAGGTGGCCGGTCATCGACTTGGTGGCGGAGACCAGGATGTGGTCGAGGTCCTCGCCCAGCTCCTTGCGGAGCGCCTTGAGCTCGGCGGTGTCGCCCTGCGGGGTCGAGGTGGCGTGCGCGTTGACGTGCACGATCTCGGCCTTGTCCAGCTCGTTGCGGTCGAACAGGTCGGCCAGCGCGCGGGCCACACCGGCACCGGTCGGCTCGGGCTGGGCGATGTGGTGGGCGTCCGAGGACAGGCCCTGGCCGACGGCCTCGCAGTAGATCCGGGCGTTGCGGGCCTCGGCGTGCTCCAGCGACTCCAGCACGACCACGCCGGCGCCCTCGCCCAGCACGAAGCCGTCCCGGGCCTTGTCGTACGGGCGCGAGGCACGCTCGGGCTCGTCGTTGTTCTTGGACATCGCCATCATGTTGGCGAACGCGGCGATCGGCAGCGGGTGGATGGCCGCCTCGGTGCCGCCGGCCACCACGACGTCGGCGCGGCCGCTGCGGATCATCTCGATCGCGTAGCCGATCGCCTCGGCGCCGGAGGCGCAGGCGGAGACGGGGGTGTGCACACCCGCGCGGGCGCCGACCTCCAGGCCGACGTTGGCCGCCGGGGAGTTGGGCATCAGCATCGGGACGGTGTGCGGGGAGACCTTGCGGGCGCCCTTCTCCCGCAGCACGTCGTACTGGTCGAGCAGGGTGGTCACGCCGCCGATGCCGGAGGCGATCACGGCGCCCAGGCGCTCGGGGGCGAGCTTGGAGGACTCGTCGGTGGCCGGGGTCTCGTAGCCGGCGTCGGCCCAGGCCTCGCGGGCGGCGATCAGCGCGAACTGGGCGGAGCGGTCGAGCTTGCGGGCCAGCGGGCGGGGCAGGATCTCGCCCGGCTCGACCGCGGTGCGTGCGGCGATCCGGACCGGCAGGTCCTGGGCCCACTCCTCGGTCAGCGCCGCCACTCCGGAGCGCCCGGCGATCAGGTTCTCCCAGGTGGTGGCGGCGTCGCCGCCCAGCGGCGTGAAGGCGCCGATACCCGTGACGACCACGGTTCGGTTCTCAGCGGTCACTGGTTTCTCTTCTTTCACGTTTCGTGCGGGGTCGGCGGCGAGCCGAAGAAGGGCCCGGCCGGGCGCCCGGTGGGGCGTCCCGGCCGGCGGGTCGACCTGGCTCTCGGAGCCGGGCCGACGGGTCAGCCGTCCTGGGCGTGCGTCACGCCGGACGGACTGGGCGACTCGTACGAGTCGATCGCTCAGGCGGCGTTGGTGAGGATGTAGTTCACCGCGTCGCCGACGGTCTTCAGGTTCTTGACCTCGTCGTCCGGGATCTTGACGTCGAAGCGCTCCTCGGCGGCCACGACGACCTCGACCATGGACAGCGAGTCGACGTCCAGGTCGTCGGTGAAGGACTTGTCCTCCTGGACGTCCTCGCCCGGGATACCGGCGATCTCGTTGACGATCTCGGCGAGACCTTCCAGGACCTCGTCCTTGGTGTAAGCCATACCGGCTGCTCCTCTTCGGTGTTGAACGTGTCCGACCGTCGGCCGGGCACGGGCTTGTGGATGGGGTGGGGCGAAACGCGCCTAGGGGAGCGTAACGACTGCCGCGGCGTAGACGAGACCCGCCCCGAACCCGATGATCAGCGCGAGGTCGCCGCTGTGGGCCTCGCCGGACTCCAGCATGCGCTCCATCGCCAGCGGGATGGAGGCCGCGGAGGTGTTGCCGGTCTCCGCGATGTCGCGGGCGACCGGCACCGACGCGGGCAGCTTGAGCGCCTTGATCATGGCGTCGGTGATCCGCATGTTGGCCTGGTGCGGGATGAAGGCGCCGAGCTGGTCGGCGGTGATCCCGGCGGCGTCCAGCGCCTGCTGGGCCACCTTGGCCATCTCCCAGACCGCCCAGCGGAACACCGGCTGGCCGTCCATCCGCAGGGCCGGCCACTTGTGGTCCTGCTCCTCGCCCGGGCCGTTGATGGCGTCGGGCTTGGCGAAGGCGGTGTCCCAGGCCTGCGTCTGGCTGATGACGTCGGACTGCGAGCCGTCCGAGCCCCAGATCAGCTTGCCGATGCCCGGCGTGTCGGACGGGCCGACGATCGCGGCACCGGCGCCGTCGCCGAAGATGAAGGCGGTCGAGCGGTCCGACTTGTCGGTCAGGTCGCTGAGCCGCTCGACGCCGATCACCAGCACGTACTCGGCGTTGCCGCCGCGGATCATGCCGTCGGCCAGGCCCAGGCCGTAGCCGAAGCCGGCGCAGGCGGCCGAGATGTCGAAGGCCGGGGCGGTGCCGCAGCCGAGCCGTTCGGCGATCTCGGTGGCGATCGCGGGGGTCTGCTTGAGGTGCGAGACGGTCGCGACGATCACGCCGCCGATCTGCTCGGCGGAGATGCCGGCCTGCGCGACGGCCTTGCCGGCGGCCTGCAGCGACATCTCGGCGACGCTCTCCTCCGGGCCCGCCCAGCGGCGCTCGGCGATCCCGCTCCGGGTGCGGATCCACTCGTCCGAGGAGTCGATCCACTCCAGGACCTCGGAGTTGGGGATGACCCGGACCGGGCGGTAGCCGCCGACCCCGTGGATCCGGGAGTACTGCGCGCCGGTGGCGGGGCGGATCTGGGGCTTGGTCATGCCAGGTCCTCCTGGTCCTGCTGGTCCGGCTGCTCCTGGCCGCTGTGCTCCGCGATGAGCCTACGGGCCTTGTCCAGGTCGGCGGGGGTCTTCAGGGCGAGCGTGGCCACGCCCTTGAGGTTGCGCTTGAGCAGCCCCGTGAGCGTGCCCGCGGGGGACAGCTCGATCACGGCGGTCGCGCCCAGCCGGCCGAGGGTCTCCGTGCAGAGGTCCCAGCGGACCGGGTTGGAGACCTGCGACACCAGGCGGCCCAGCACCTCGGCGCCGGAGTCGACGACCCCGCCGTCCCTGTTGGACACGTAGGTGACCTGCGGGTCGGCCACGGCCAGGCTCGGGGCCAGCGCGGCGAGCCGCTCGACACCGGGGGCCATGTGCTCGGTGTGGAACGCACCGGCCACCTTGAGCGCGATCAGCTTGGCGCCGGCCGGCGGGTCGGCCTTGAGGGCCTCCAGCTGGACCAGCGTGCCGGCCGCGACGATCTGGCCGCCGCCGTTGTTGTTGGCCGCGGTCAGGCCGTGCTCGGCCAGCTTCGCCGCGACGACCTCGGGGTCGCCGCCGAGCACGGCGGTCATGCCGGTCTCGGTGACGGTGGCGGCCTCGGCCATGGCCAGGCCGCGCTCACGGACGAAGGTCAGCGCCTCGGCCGCGCCGAACACGCCGGCGAGGGCGGCGGCGGTGATCTCACCGACGCTGTGGCCGGCGACGGCGCCGGTCAGCTTGCGGGCGACGTCCTCGTCCGGGAACAGCGCGCGAGCGGTCACCAGACCGGCCGCGACCAGCAGCGGCTGGGCGACGGCCGTGTCCTTGATCTCCTCGGCGGAGGCCTCCGTCCCGGCGTGCACCAGGTCGAGCCCGGCGGGCTCCGACCAACGGCGCAGGCGGTCGGCGACACCGTCCAGCTCCAGCCAGGGGCTGAGGAAACCGGGGGACTGGGCACCCTGTCCAGGGGCGACGATTACGAGCACGGTTCAACCCTCTCTCGCCAGGCGCCCGGGGGCGGGTAGGCGACGGTAACGAAGAAAACCATCCGGGATTGTATGGTCCCTACACCCCGGCTCAACCGGGCTCCCCGGCGGCGGTGAGCCGGCCGAGGGCCAGTGCGATCCGCAGGGTGAACGCCGAACGTACGTCGGAGGGGGCGTACCCCGTGACGTCGGTCACACGTCGTAGCCGGTAGCGCACCGTGTTGGGGTGCACGAAGAGCATTCGGGCCGCGCCCTCCAGGGAGGACGCCTGCTCCAGGTAGACGCTCAGCGTCTCCAGCAGGGCGGAGCCGGCCTCGTCCAGCGGTGTGTAGATCTCCTCCACCAACTGGCGGCGGGCGGCCTGGTCCCCGGCGAGCGCCCGTTCGGGCAGCAGGTCGTCGGCGAGCACCGGGCGCGGGGCGTCCGGCCAGGCGGCGCAGGCGCGCAGTCCGGACGCGGCGGCGTGCGCCGAGCGGGTCGCCGAGAGCAGGTCCGGCACGGTCGGGCCGATCACCACCGGGCCCGGCGCGAACTGGCCGATCAGCGCCCGGGCGGCGTGCACCGGCTCCTTCTCGCCGCCGACCACGACCACCAGGCGCTTGCCCAGCACCCCGGTCAGCACGTTCAGCTTGGCGTACCGGGCGGCCCGGCGGATCGCCTCGACCACCAGCTCGCTGTCGCCGTCCGGGGCGCTGCCCATCACCACCCGGACCTGGCTGGGCTGGCCCCAGCCCAGGGCGGCCGCCCGGGACAGCACGCCCTCGTCGGCGTCGCCGGACAGCAGGGAGTTCACCACCAGCGCCTCCAGCCGGGCGTCCCAGGCGCCGCGCGCCTCGGCCGCCTGGGCGTACACCTGGGCGGTGGCGAAGGCGATCTCCCGGGCGTAGACCAGCACGGACTCGCGCATGTCCGCCTCGTCGCCGGGGGCGGCCACTTCCTCGATGGCCTCCTCCATCACCTCGATCGTGGTGCGGATCAGCTCCACGGTCTGGCGCAGCGTGATCGCCCTGGTCAGCTCGCGCGGGGCGGTGCCGAAGACGTCGGTGGAGATCGCCCGGGCGGCCTCCGGGTGGCGGTACCACTCGGTGAAGGCGGCGATGCCCGCCTGGGCGACCAGGCCGATCCAGGAGCGGTGCTCCGGCGGCATCCGCCGGTACCAGCCGAGCTGGTCGTCCATCCGCGAGATCGCGGCGGTGGCCAGCTTCCCCGAGGACTTCTCCAGCCGCTTGAGCGTCGCGGCCCGGCGCTCGGCCCGCTCGGCGGCGTTCCGGCGCTCCTGGGCGGTCAGACGGGGGGCGGGGCGGCCGGGGCGGTCGCGGGCGGTCCGGGGAGCCGGGCTCTTCCCGGTGGGTTCGGCGGGCGGCGTGGGTTCGCTCTTGGAGTTCGCGGAAGCGGCTGGCACAAGGACAAGACTGCCTCACGCGAGTGACTGCTCGTGCACACCCCCCGGTGCGGGGGCACGGTGGTGCCGCTCACGGCCCCGGGGCGCGGGGCGCGTCCGCGCCCCGGCGCGCGCCGTCCGGAGCAGTACGGTGAGGGGCGTGACCGACGACGCCGCCCGCCCCCGCGCCGACCAGCGCCGCACCGCCGAGCGCTACCGCTCCACCCCCGCCGAGGGCATCGAGACCCGACACGCGTTCTCCTTCTCCGGCCACTACGACCCGAAGAACACCCACTTCGGCGCGCTGCTCGCGTGCAACGAGGAACTCCTGGCGCCCGGCGCCGGGTTCGAGGAGCACAAGCACCGGGACACCGAGATCCTCACCTGGGTGCTGGAGGGCGCGCTGGCCCACCGGGACTCGCACGGCCACGGCGGGGTGGTGCGCCCGGGCATGGTCCAGCACCTCAGCGCCGGCTCCGGGGTCACCCACACCGAGCGCAACGTCGGCGGCGCCACCGGGCCGGTGCGCTTCGTCCAGATGTGGCTGCAGCCGGACGAGTTCGACGCCGCCCCCGCGTACGGGCTGCGCAAGGTGGAGCGGGCGGACGGCGGGTTGACGCTGCTGGCCTCCGGCCTGGAACGCGACGCCGGGACGGACGCCCTGCGGCTGCGCCGCCGCGACGCCGCGCTCTGGCTGGCCACCGCCGGCCCCTGGCAGCCGCTGCCCGAACTGCCCGCCGCGCCCTGGCGGTACGCCCACCTGACGGCCGGCTCCCTGGGTTACCGGACCGTGCCCGGGCCCAAGGGCGCCGGGCGGTCGATGGCGCCCGGCGACAGCGTGCGGGTCACCGGCGAGGCCTTCGCCGACCCGGCGGCCGGGGAGACCGGCGCCGAACTCCTGCTCTGGGAGATGCACTCGCCGGTCTCGTACGGCTGAGGTCAGCCCCGCAGTTCGCCGAGGACGGCGTCGGACAGCGGCGGCCAGGCCTCCACGGCCCAGGGGCCGAAGTCCCGGTCGGTGAGCGCGACGCAGGCCGCGCCGGCCCGCGGGTCGACCCAGAGGAAGGTGCCGGACTGGCCGAAGTGGCCGAAGGTCTCGGGGGAGTTGGCGGTGCCGGTCCAGTGCGGGCTCTTGCCGTCGCGGATTTCGAAGCCGAGGCCCCAGTCGTTCGGGCGGCGGTGCCCGTAGCCGGGCAGCACGCCGCTGGTGCCGGGGAAGGCGACCTCGCGGGTGGCCCGCCGGACGGTGGACGGGTCCAGCAGCTTCGGGGACTGCAGCTCGGCGGCGAACCGGGCCAGGTCGGCCACCGTGGACAGGCCGCCGGCGCCGGCCGGGGACTTGCTCGCGGTGTTGATCAGGGTGTCGTGCATGCCCAGCGGCTCGAACACCGCCTCGGCGACGTACCGGTGGAACGCGATCCCGGCGGCCTCGGCCAGGGTGGCCGCCAGCACGTCGAAACCGGCGTTGGAGTAGAGCCGGCGCTTGCCGGGCTCGGAGAACAGCCGGTCCTCGTCGAAGCCGAGGCCCGAGGTGTGGGCGAGCAGGTGGCGGACGGTGGAGCCGGGCGGGCCGGCCGGGTCGTCCAGCTCGAACACGCCCTCCTCCAGGGCGACCAGGGCCGCGTAGGAGGTGAGCAGCTTGGTCACCGAGGCCAGCGGGAAGAGGTGCTGCTGCGGGCCGTGGGCGCCCAGCACCGCGCCGTCCGACCCCCGGACCACCGCGGCGGCGGCGTGGGGCACGGGCCAGTTGTCGATCATCCGCAAGCTCTCCATGCGGTCGACTCTAATGTGCGGTCCGGTCGGGTGGCGGGGGCACCCGGGTGGGTGGCTTGCTTGGAGTGCACTCCAACTCGGTAGCGTCGTCGGCACAGGACAGGGGGAATCGATCATGGCCACACCCGTACGGGCCCGGGCCGGTCTGCGCAGCTGCGCCGAGGTCTTCAACGGCCAGGACAGTGAGCCGGACCGGACCCCGCGGCACACCATCAGCGAGGTCGCCGCCGTCAGCGGGCTGACCGCCCACACGCTCCGCTGGTACGAGCGGATCGGCCTGCTCGACCCGGTCGACCGCGCGGCCGGCGGCCAGCGCCGCTACTGCGACGGCGACCTGCGCCGGCTGGCCTTCCTGGGCCGGCTGCGGCTGACCGGGATGTCGGTGGCGGACATGCTCAGGTACGTCGACATGGCCCGCCGCGGCGACGAGACCTACGTCGAGCGCCGGGAGCTGCTGGAGACCCAGCGCGAGGAGGTCCGGCAGCGGATCGTCGACCTCCAGGCCACCCTGGCCGTCCTCGACCACAAGATCGATCTCTATGCCGGGAGGATCGCCGACAGTGCCGGCGCCCCCGTCCGAAGCCAGCACCACCGAGTAGAGGAAGAGCAGAGCGCATGACTCACCCCGTCCTCCCCACCGCACCCCTCGGCACCGACGGCCCGCTGGTGGGCGTCCAGGGCCTCGGCTGCATGGGCATGAGCGAGTTCTACGGCCCGACCGACTCCGACGAGGCGCGCGCCACCCTGGACGCCGCGCTGGAAGCCGGCGTCACCCTGTTCGACACCGCGGACATGTACGGCCACGGCCGCAACGAGGAGTTCCTCGCCCCGTTCGTCCGCGCCAACCGCGACCGGGTGGTCATCGCCACCAAGTTCGCCATCGACCGCAGCGAGGAGGACCCGAGCCGCCGGGCCATCCGCAACGACCCGGAGTACATCCGCACCGCGGTGGAGGGCTCGCTGCGCCGCCTCGGCGTGGAGACGATCGACCTGTACTACATGCACCGCCGTGACCCGGCCGTGCCGCTGGCCGACTCGGTCGGCGCGATGGCCGAGCTGGTGAAGGCCGGCAAGGTGCGGCGGCTGGGGCTGTCCGAGGTGACCGGGGCCGAGCTGCGCGAGGCGCACGCCGTCCACCCGATCGCCGCGGTGCAGTCCGAGTGGTCGGTGTTCGCCCGGGACGTCGAGCGCTCCGCGGTGCCGGCCGCGGCCGAGCTGGGCGTCGCCTTCGTGCCGTACTCGCCGCTCGGGCGGGGCTTCCTGACCGGCGCCTTCCAGGACGCGGCGACCCTCACGGCGGGCGACTTCCGCCGCAGCAGCCCGCGCTACACCGGGGAGAACGCCGTCGCCAACGGCGAACTGCTCACCCCGCTGCGGGAGATCGCCGCCGCCCACGACGCGACGCTCGCCCAGGTCGCGCTGGCCTGGGTCCAGCAGCGGGCCCAGGTGCACGGGCTGACCGTGGTGCCGATCCCCGGCACCCGCAAGCGCAGCCGGCTCGCCGAGAACACCGGCGCCGTCGCCCTGCGGCTGAGCACGGAGGAGCTGGCGCTGCTGGAGCCGCTGGCCGGCCGGGTGGCGGGCGAGCGCTACGCGGACATGAGCAACACCTCGGTCGGGCGCGAGTAGTCGGGTGGTACAGCCGTGCGGGGCCGGGGGGTCGTCGACCGCCCCGGCCCCGCACGGGGTTGTGCGGCCTCAGGCCTTGCGGCCCGTCCAGGCGGCCAGCCGGGCGTGCACGTCGGCGTCCTCGGCGACCGGCAGCACCGCGCCGAACGGAACCCCCTCGACCCGGCCCTCGGGCGGCAGGACCAGCTCGGCGACGGCCAGCGCGGTGCGGGCCAGCCCCTCGTCCAGGGCGAAGCCGTTGCCGAGGGCGGTGGCGATGTCCCAGGAGTGGGTCACCGTCTCCATCACGTAGCCGCCGACCACCATTCCGCCGGGCACCTCGCCCCAGGGTGCGGAGGTCGGGCGGCCCAGCTTGGCGTCGTCCGCCCAGGCGGCGGTGGCGCGGGCGGCGGCCCGGGCGAGCGCGGCCGGCCAGCCGTCGTCCGCCGGGTCCTCGATGCCGGGCAGGATGTCCGCGGCCAGGCCGCCCTCGCCCATGTAGGCGAACCGGTGGATGCCGCCGACCACGTGGTTCAGCAGCTGACGCAGCGTGTACTCGTCGCACGGGGTGGGCCGGTCGAGGTCGGCGGGGGTGACGGCGGCGACCAGCTGCGCCAACTGGCCGAGGGCGGCGAGGTACTGGGGGCGGGCGTCCTGGACGGCGTTCATCTTCGGTCAACTCCTGGGTGCGGTGCGGTCCTTGCTCGGGGCGGCCCTCTGCCGGGGGCGGCCCCTGCCTGGACCGTTCGGTCGGGCTCGGAACGCAATCTCCCAGTAAAACCTGACAAGTGCCGTCAGGATTCTTGGGATCCTGGAGCCATGAAGGCCGACCGCCTGCTCTCGATCCTGCTGCTGCTCCAGACCCGGGGCCGGGTGCCCGCCACCGAACTGGCCGAACGGCTGGAGGTGTCCGTCCGCACCATCTACCGGGACGTCGAGTCGCTCTCCGCCGCCGGGGTGCCGGTGTTCACCGAACGCGGCCGGCACGGCGGCATCAACCTGCTGCCCGGCTACCGCACCGACGTCACCGGGCTGACCGCCGACGAGGCGCGGGCCCTGTTCGTGCTCTCCGCCCAGGGCGCCCACAGCGACCTCGGGCTGGACGGTGCGCTCGGCTCGGCGCTGCGCAAGGTGATGGCCGCGCTGCCCGCCCCGCACCGCCCGGCCGCCGAGCGGGTCAGCGAGCGGATCCTGGTCGACCCGGCACGCTGGATGCAGAACCCGCAGGCGGGCGCCGGCAGTCCGCCGGACCTGGGCGAGCTGCAGTACGCGGTCTTCGCCGACCGGCGGCTGCGGCTGCGCTACCGGCACAGCGGGGCGCCCGCGCCGGTGGAGTACACCGTCGACCCGTACGGCCTGGTGAACAAGGCCGCGGTCTGGTACCTGGTGGCCGATCTGCACGGCGAGCCGCGGCTGTTCCGGGCCGACCGGGTGCTGGCCGCCGAGACCGCCGAAGAGGCGGTGCGCCGCCGGGCCGGGGTGGCGCTCGGCGAGGTGTGGGCGGCGCTGCGCGAGCAGGTGGAGCGGCTGCCCGTGGACGTGCCGGTACCGGTGCGGGTGCGGCGCGGGCGGCTGGACATGTTCCTGCGCATCCACGGCGGCCGGGTCACGGCCCTGCCGCCGGAGACGGACAGCGGAGTGGCCGAGGAGTGGGTCGAGCTGGCGATGGCCTTCCCGTCCGCGGCGGCCGTCCGCTCGCTGCTGGCCTTCGGCGCCGAGGTCGAGGTGCTGGGCCCGCCGGCCGCCCGGCGCGAGCTGGCGCGGGCGGCGGCGGAGGCCCTGCGGCTGTACCAGGAGCAGTGACGCCCCAACAGGGCCTAGGAGTTGGACTGCGGCCGGACGACGTCGCGGTAGTCGCCGAGCGAGATCGCCGCGAAGTTGTGCAGGCTGTCGGTGCCGTCGGTGAAGTAGCCGTTGTGGCCGGCCGCGCGGGCGGAGGAGATCTGCTCGGCACCGAAGCCGCCGCCGGTCGGGTCGGCGCCGTGGCCGAGCTTGCCGACCTCCAGGAACGGGACGTTGCCGATCCAGTCGCTGGGGTTGCGGGTGGCCCACACGTGGACGCCGCTGCCCAGCTCGTCGGCCGACTGCACGCCCATGCCCGGGCTGCCGAACACCATCATGTCGGTGATGCCGGAGGTGTCGGACGGCGAGGCGGCCGCCCGCGGGATCTTCGGGGCGGCGGTGCCGCACACCACCGAGCCGTACGAGTGGCAGAGCAGCGCCGGGGGCGCGTCCGGGCGGGTGGTCTCCCGCAGGCCCGCCAGCAGTCGTTCCAGCCGGGGCGCGGCGACGTCGGCGAGCCGGGAGGTGGCCGCGTCCGGGCCGAGGCCCGAGGGGGTGACGTACCCCGTCCAGGCGATCACGGCGGTGCGGGTGCCCGGGGCCTGGCGCTGCTCCTCGGAGTACAGGGCGCGGGCCATGCCGGCCGGGGAGCGCAGCGGCTCGGCCGCCTGGTCGAAGTGGCCGAGGTCGGCGTCGGAGCCGGGGACGATGACGGAGACGTGCTCGGCGTCGGCGAGGTCGCCCCAGACCTCGGTGACCAGGCCGCGGCCGCGCGGGTCGAAGGCGAGGACCTGCCGGTCGGGGGTGAGCAGGTGGTCGACGTCGTTGGCGCGGGAGACGGCCAGGGCGCGGGTGTCGGCGTCCAGCTTCTTGTCGGCCGCGCGGGCCCGGGCGGCGTCGCGCTCGTTCGCCAGGGCGATCCGGTTGGCGCGGTAGCGCAGGTCCAGCGGGGCGCCGTCGTAGTTGCCGACGACCAGCGGGTAGTCCTTGATCAGCCGGTCCAGCTCGGTGGGGGCGAGCGAGGCGAAGAAGGCGGCGGCGTCGGCCGGGCTGGTGGTGGCCGGGTCGGGCAGGACGCGGCCGAAGGAGTGGTCCTGGATCCAGGCGGCGCTGCCGGCCGGAGGCGTGGAGATCGCCAGCTGCTCCGAGGAGACCGCGGCGGCGGCTGCCGAGGCACCCGCGTCGGCGAGCACGGCACAACCCGCGAACGCCCCGATCAGTACCCGCTTCCAGCGTCGACGGTTGCGCACCGCACCAACTCCCTTGGGGCCCGTCACCGTTTCTCGGGCGGTGCCCGGAGGGTGCGAAATGGACTTGCTGACTTCCCTGGGAAAGCGTAGAGGTCACAGGAGGGTGACGGACACGCCCAAACTGTGGGATGGATCACATGAACCGGGAGTGTCCTCCCGACGTCCTTGTGTGGCCGTTCCGGCGGTGCTAAGCGGAGTGGCGGGCGTCATGTTCGGAGACCACCCTCTTGGGGGCCGTCCGCCGCCAGGCCTCGGTGACCACGTCGCGCAGCTCCTCCGGGTCGACCAGGTCCAGTCGGACGCTCACCCAGCCGTGGCGTCCGACGTAGCGCGCGAAGGAGAACACCTCGGGCTCGGCGGCGATCAGTTCGGCCTGGTCCTCGCGGGTGGCCTTGACGGTGACGCTGTCGCCGTCGGGGTCGCCCATCGCGAAGACCTTGCCGCGCACCCGCAGGGTCTGGATGCCCCAGGTCGGTTCCTGGGCGGCCTCCGGCAGGGCCAGGGCCATCGCGCGGAACTCGTCGAACGTCACCATGGCGGCAGGGTAGAGCAGGGCCCCGCTGCGCGCCCCCGCACCCCCGGGTGGGCGCGGGGGCGCGGGGCGCGGGCGGCGCTCAGCCGAGCGAGGCCCAGTTGTCGCAGGTCCGGTCTCCGTCGACCAGCCGGTCCGGTTGCCCGCTGCCGTCGGCGACCGAGATCCGGCGGTAGCTCTGGCCGCAGAAGACCCAGAACTCGCTGCTGCCGCTGACCCGTTGGCGGTCCGGGACGGGCAGGAAGCAGTCCCGGCCGTCGGCCCCGGTGACCACCGAGGGGTACCAACGGCCCACCGACATGTCGGGGTTGCGGGTCCAGGTCTCCGTCCACGGGTCGAAGACCAGCGAGAGCTTGGCGCCGGTGCCGCCGTTGCCGCCCAGGTTGCCGCCGAAGACGCCGAGCATGCCGTTGGGCAGGAAGGAGTGCCCGGAGCAGAAGAACGGCACCGGGCGGGGCTCGTCCAGGCCGTCCGGCATGTCCGAGACCGGCGGGTCGACCCGCCGGAAGGCGTCCTTGCCGGTGCCCTTGGCCGGGTCCCAGAGGAAGGCCCGGCCGGCGTTCTCCTTGCCGATGGTCTGGGTGGGGGCGGGTTCCTTCTCGGGGTTGGTCTCGATCCGTTCGAAGGAGAACAGCAGGACCTTGCCGGTGGGCAGCAGGGCGACGTGGTCGCCGAAGTCGGGGGAGGGGAAGTACTCCTTGAAGGCGCCGAAGGTCTCCGGCGCGAAGGCCTTGTTGAGCTGGGCCTGGGAGGCGGTCAGGGCGTTGTACCGGTTGGTGCGGGTGGTCTGCGGGTAGTCGCCGACACCGCGGACGGCCGCGCGCATCCGGGCGTGCTCCTCGGCGTGCTCCCGGCCGAGGGCGGCGACCTCGTCCTGCCGCACCTCCTCGGCGACCCGGCGGGAGTCGATGTGCGGGGCGAGGTCGTCCCCGCCGTGGGCGAGTGCCGGGGCGGCGGCGCTCAACAGGCTTCCGGTGGTGACCGCGAGGACCACGGCGGCGGCCGGCAGCCGGTGGCGGCCCCGGGGCCGGGACCGCGGGCGGGACGGGGACGGGGGCATGGATCTCCTCGGGGAAGGAGGGGTGTTCGGGGAGGGGGCGAATGCGGACGGACGGGCCGTGGGCGGGCGCGGTCCGGCGATGGTCGCCGACCGTCACAGAACATCACAGTGCGTGGTGAGACGCATGTGCCGTGCCTCCCTTGGAGCGGTGCCCCTTCCGGGGATGCGCTGGAACGGCCGAAGGGGCGCGCACCGTTCGGTTGCGCGCCCCTTCGGAGCGGTGATCGCCGGCGTGGTCGCCGGGGTGTCACACCATGCCCAGCGCGTACGCGGCGAACAGCGCCGCCGCCGCGCCCGCCAGCGCCTTGCCGGCCCGGGAGAAGGCCGTCCACGGCCCGTCGAAGCGCCGGGTGAACCACCCGATCGTCACCAGGGCGGCCCCGAACAGCGGCAGCAGGGCCAGCCGGGCGGCCACCCAGCCGAGCGAGTCCGGCGCGGTGGTCAGCCCCGGCAGGGCGCCCAGGCCGGCTGCGCCGGGCACCGCCACCGCGAGCATCGCGCTCTGGTGCCAGCAGAAGATCGTCATCGCCGACAGGTTGACCGCCACCACCGGCAGCCACAGCAGCGGACGGCGGGTCAGCAGCCGGCCCAGCCGCTCCCGCAGCAGCACCGCCGCGCCGCACTGCACCGCGGCCAGGGCCAGCACCAGCAGGGACGGCGGGTGCGAGTTGGTCCGCTCGACGCCCGGCACCCCGACCATGCTCGCCGGGTAGTGGAACGCCACCAGCAGGACCGCGAACAGCGCCGCGCCGCCGAACAGCAGCACCCGGGCGGCAGACCGGCCGAGCCGGCCCTGCGCCCACAGCACGCCCAGCTGGTAGCCGAACATCCAGCCCGGCAGCAGGTTCAGCAGCCCCAGCCAGGACGGCACCGCCTCGGCCCACGGCCCGTACCGCAGCAGGTCGACCAGCGCGACCGAGGCCACCAGCAGGCCCGCCGACCACGGGCCGAGCCGCCGCCCGAAGGCCACGCAGAGCGGGGTGAGCGCGGTCAGCGCCAGGTACACCCCGATGTACCAGAGCGGCTGCACCACCAGGGTGGCGCCGGTGCGCAGGGTGTCCGCGGGCACCCCGAGCCGGGGCAGCAGCGGGATCAGCAGCGCCCACACCGCCGTCACCCCCAGCACCGGCCGCAGCAGCCGGACCGTCCGGGCCCGCAGCCAACTCCCGTACGTCAGCCCCTTCTCCCGGGCCCGCTCCAGCGAGCGGACCGAGGAGTGGCCGCCGACCAGGAAGAACACCCCGAGCATCTGGAGCACCCAGCTGGCCGGGGCGAGGCCGCCCAGGGCGGAGAGCGGGCTGGCGTTGTGCAGGGCGCCGTCGGCGGAGAGGGTCAGGCCGCCGAGCATCCAGTGGCCGATCGGGACGGAGAGCAGGGCGAGGGCGCGCAGGCCGTCCAGGGCGCGGTCGCGGCTCGCGGGGGTCTTCGCGTCGACCTTCGCGGCGGCGCGGCGCAGGGCGGCGACGGGGTGGGGCAGGGTGCTGGTGGGGCGGGCCATGGTGGTGCTCCTTCCTTGGCGGGGGGTGGGGCTCAGCGGCCCTGGGCGATGGCGGCGTAGGCGGCGAGGGAGGCGGTGCCGGGGGTGAAGTAGCCGGTGTGGCCGTGGGATCCGGTGGACGGCAGCGGGCGGGCGCCGAAGCCGGGGTCGGTCGGGTCGGCGCCGTGGCCGAGGCCGAGGAACCGGACGTTGGGCACGTCGCCGATCCAGTCCGAGTCGTTGCGGGCGGTGGCCCAGAGCGGCACCGCGGGGTCGAGGTCGGCGGCCGAGTCCACGCCCATGCCGGGCGAGCCGAGCACCACCAGGCCGGAGGCCCGGGCGGGGGTCGGGCGGGCCAGGCCGCAGACCACCGAGCCGTAGCTGTGGCAGAACACCGTGGGCGGGGCCTGCGGGGTCGTGCTGGCGGCGAGTCCGTCCAGGAACCGGTCGAGGCGGTCGGCGCCGGCCCGGGCGAGGTCCTCGGTGGCGGCGTCGACGCCGACGCCGACCGGGGTGGTGTAGCCGGCCCAGGCGATCACGGCGGTCCGCCCGTCGGTGGCCCGGTACAGGGCGCGGGCCATGCCGACGGGGGTGCCGTACGGCTCGGTGGCGCGGTCGAAGGTGAGCAGGTCGATGTCCGAGCCGGGGACGATCACGGCGGTGCGGGGGGCGGTGGTGAGGTCGCCGAACACCTCGGCGACCTGGCCGCGGCCGCGCGGGTCGAAGGCGAGGACCTGCCGGCCGCCGTCCAGCAGGGTGCGGTAGCGCTCGGCGCGGGTGCGGGCGGCCTGCTGGTCCTGCGGGGTGAGGGCCGGGTCGGTGGTCCGGGCGAGTTCCCGGTCGCGTTCGGCGGTGAGGGCCAGGGTGTTGGCCCGGTACCGGAGCGGGACCGGGGCGCCGTCCAGGTTGCCGACCACCAGGGGGTGCCGGGCGGCCAGGGCCTGCTGCTGGGCGGGCGTCAACCCGGCGAAGAAGGAGGCCACTTGGGCGGGCGTGCTGGTGGCCGGGTCGGGGAGGCGCAGGCCGAGTGCGGTGTCGGCGGTCCAGGCGGCGCTGCCGGGCGGCGGGCCGGTGACGGCGGCCTGGGTGTCGGCGGCCCAGCCACCCGCGCCGAGCACCGCCGCCAGTGCCAGCGCGGTGGCGGCGAGCGCCCGCTTGGTACGGAGCTTGCGCATGTCCCTGTTCTCCCTCGTCCGTTCGGCAGCCGGCTTCGGCTTTCGACGAGGAGGAAGGTAGGAAGACGACGGCCCCGCGGACGTCACACCGCGGGGCCAACTACCCGGTGCTACCGGGGTATGAGGGGGACAACCCCCTTACTCGCCGGGGGTTACCAGGCCGGACTCGTAGGCCAGCACCACGGCCTGGGCACGGTCGCGCAGGTCGAGCTTGCCGAGGATGCGCCCGATGTGGGTCTTGACGGTCTGTTCGGCGAGCACCAGCTGGGCGGCGATCTCCTGGTTGGACAGGCCGCGGGCGATCAGCCCCAGCACCTCGGTCTCCCGCGGGGTCAGGCCGTTGAGCCGCAGTTTGGGGTCGCGGCGCCTGGCGGGCTTGGTGCGGGCGAAGTCGGCGATCAGCCGCCGGGTGACGGAGGGGGCGAGCAGGGCCTCGCCGGCCGCGACCACCCGGACCGCGGCGATCAGGTCGGCCGGCGGGGCGTCCTTGAGCAGGAAGCCGCTGGCCCCGGCGCGCAGCGCCTCGTACACGTAGTCGTCCACGTCGAAGGTGGTCAGCATCAGCACCTTGGGCCGGTGGGCGCCGGGGACGTCGGGGTCGAGCAGTCGCCGGGCGGCCTCCAGGCCGTCCATGACGGGCATCCGGACGTCCATCAGGACCACGTCCGGGTGGGTGCGGCCGGTGACCTCCAGGGCCTGGGCGCCGTCCGCCGCGTCCCCCACCACGTCGATGTCGCTCTGCGCGTTGAGCAGGGCGGCGAAGCCGGCCCGCACCATGGCCTGGTCGTCGACGATGATCACGCGGATGGTCATACGGGTGTCTCCTGGGGTGGGTCGAGCGGCAGGACGGCGGCCACCTTGAAGCCGCCGTCCGGCAGCGGGCCGGTGTCCAGCCTGCCATCGACCAGCCGGACGCGTTCACGCATGCCGACCAGGCCGTGCCCGGTGCCCTCGACCGAGGCCTCCAGTGACTCGGTGTGCTGGGACGGGGGCGCGTTGACCACGGTGAGCCGCAGTTCCGGGCCGTCCGCCGACAGCGACACCCAGGTCCGGGCGCCGGGGGCGTGCCGGACCACGTTGGCCAGCGCCTCCTGGACGATCCGGTAGACGGAGAGGCCGACGGCCTGCGGCACCAGCTCGGCCAGCCCCTCGTCCACGGCCAGTTCGGCGGGCACCCCGGCCCGCCCCACCGTCTCGACCAGCTGGGCGAGTTGGGCCACGCCCGGCTGCGGGGCCTTCTCCCCGGAGGCGTCCTCGCTGCGCAGCACCCCGAGCAGCCGGCGCATCTCGGCCAGTGACTCGCGCGCGGTGCCGGCGATCGCGGTGAACTCCTCGGCGGCGTCGTCCGGGACGCCCTGGATCCGGTACGGCGCGCTGGCGGCCTGTACCGCGATCACCGACATGTGGTGGGCCACCACGTCGTGCAACTCCCGGGCGATCCGGGCGCGTTCCTCCAGCAGGGTGCGCCGCTCGCGCTCCACCTCGCTGATCTGCTCCTGCTCGGTGAGCAGCCGGCGGGCGACCGCGCGGTCCTGCACGGCCCAGCCGAGCAGCAGGACGGCTCCGCTGAGCGCGATCAGCAGCACGGTGGTGCCGTCGCCGGCCCGGGGCAGTCCGAGGGTGGTGGTGAGGACGGTGAGCAGGAAGGTGGCGATCCAGACCGAGACCACGGTGGCCCGGCGCTCGCGCAGCCCGAGGGCGAGCAGCAGGAAGAGGTACGCGATGATCATCGGTGCCGTCCACGGCCAACTGCCCATCAGCTGGTGGTGGCGGGCGGTGATGGCGGCGGTGAGGACCAGGGTGGGGGCGCTGATCCACCAGGCGGCCAGCGGGCGGGTGATGGCGAGGAACAGCGGGGTGGTCTGGGCGACGGTGAGTGCGGCGGCGACCGGCAGCACCAGGCCGTAGAAGCCGACCAGGGTGGCGATCCCGGAGGGGATCAGCGAGGCCTGGAGGATGATCGCGACGGCGAACGGGATCCTGCGCACCCAGCGTCGGCGGGAGTTCCCGAGCAGCGGGGTCTCGTTCTCGCTGGGGATGGTCAGGTTCTGCCGCAGGGTGCGCAGTTGTCGGGCGGCGAACCTGCGGGCGTCGGCGGCGGTGAGCGTCTTCATCGCGGGCCAGCCTAGGAGCACGGGCCCGGGTCGCGCGTCGGACTGGAGCGCGAACCTCCGGGTACCACCCGGGTACGGGGTGGTACCCGGGTACTACGGGCGGGCGTTACGGGCGGTCGCGCCAGTGGCCGGCCAGGGCGGGGCCGAGCTGGTCGAAGTAGCGCTCGATCACCACGACCATGCCCTCGGGGCCGGCCGGTTCCTGCTCGGCGGTCCAGGAGAGGTGGGCCGCGCGCAGCAGGCTGCCGAAGACGGCGGCGAGCACGACCGGGCGCAGGTCCTCGGCGGGGTCGAGTCCTTCGCGTTCGGCGAGCACCTGGACCACCAGCCGCTCCTGCTCGGTGACCCGGCGCAGGTGGGCGGCGAGCAGGGCGGGGGTGTCCTCGATGATGCGCAGCAGTTCGAGGGCGCTGCCGATGGAGTTGGGGCCGGAGGCCCGGGCGTTCCCGAGGTCGCGCCAGGCCTGGACGATCGAGGCGCGCAGGGCCTGGAGCGGGGTCTCCTCGGCGGGCCGGTGGTGCAGGCAGTGGATGAAGTAGTCCTCGGCGTCGGCCATCACGGCGAGGGCGACCTCGTCCTTGTTGGCGAAGTAGCGGAAGAAGGTGCGCTGGGAGACGTCGACGGCGGAGGCGATCTCGTCGACGGTGGTCCTGGCGAAGCCCTGGCCGAGGAAGAGCGCGTGGGCGGCCTGCACCAGGGCGTCCCGGGTCTGCTGCTTCTTGCGCTCGCGCAGGCCGGGGGCCCGGCCGAGGTCCTCCGGGGTGCCGACGGGGCGGGGGGTGCGAGCGGCCATGGCGGGGGCCTTCCGGGGCGCGGGTGTGGCGGGTGGGAGCACAACCTTAGCCGCCTGACAAATGGCAGTTCCGGCCACAAGTCACTGTTTGCCGAATGTCAGTCGCTGACATAATCTGCCGGAGTGGCGCTCGTCGGCCGGGCACTCGTGGGGACGGGTGGGTCGTCGCAGCGCCACCACCACGTGCCGGTCTCTGTCACGCCCCCGGAGGGCCCAGATGAGTCAGTCCGTCGTCAAGAACTCCGAGGCGGACGCGGCGCCGCCGTCGAAGCCGCCGACCGGGGGAGGGCTCAAGGGGCACCCCTGGCTGACCCTGCTGACCGTCGCGGTCGGCGTGATGATGGTCGCCCTGGACGGCACGATCGTCGCGATCGCCAACCCGGTGATCCAGGAGAAGCTCAAGGCCGCGCCCTCCGAGATCCAGTGGGTCACCAGCGGCTACCTGCTGGCGCTCGCGGTCTTCCTGATCACCGCCGGCAAGATCGGCGACCGCTTCGGCCACAAGAGCACCTTCCTGGTCGGCGCGGTCGGCTTCGCCGCCACCTCGGCCGCGATCGGCTTCGCGGGCAACATCCAGACCGTGATCGCCTTCCGCGTCCTCCAGGGCCTGTTCGGCGCGCTGCTCCAGCCCGCCGCGCTCGGCCTGCTGCGCGGGGCCTTCCCGGCCGACAAGCTCAACATGGCGATCGGCATCTGGGGCGGGGTGATCGGCGCGTCCACCGCGGCCGGCCCGATCGTCGGCGGCCTGCTGGTCGAGCACGTCAACTGGGAGTCGGTGTTCTTCATCAACATCCCGGTCGGCCTGGCCGCGGTGGCCCTCGGCCTGTGGATCCTCAAGGACGTCCGGGCCGAGAACGCCGCGAAGTCCTTCGACCTGCCGGGCATCGGGCTGCTCTCGGTCGGGATGTTCGCGCTGGTCTTCGGGATCATCAAGGCCCCCGAGTGGGGCTGGGGCGACGCCCGGACGCTGCTGTTCCTGGGCGGCGCGGTGCTGCTGATGGTGCTCTTCGCGCTGTGGCAGGGCCGGGCGAAGGAGCCGCTGATCCCGCTGAGCCTGTTCCGCTCGGTGCCGCTGTCGGCTGGCGTGCTGCTGATGGTGCTGATGGCCTTCGCGTTCTTCGGCGCGATCTTCTTCGTGACCTTCTACCTCCAGAACGTGCACGGGATGAAGCCGGTCGACGCCGGCGTCCACCTGCTGCCGATGACCGGCATGATGATCGTCGGCGCGCCGCTGGCGGGCCTCGCGATCGGCAAGCTCGGCCCGCGGATCCCGATCATGGTCGGGATGCTGCTCACCACCGGGGCGATGGTCGGCATGTCCACCCTGGACACCGGCTCCGGCACCGGCGTGATGTCGCTCTGGTTCGTCCTGATGGGCCTCGGCATCAGCCCGGTCATCGTCGGCGCCACCGAGGTCATCGTCGGCAACGCCCCGCTGGAGCTGTCCGGCGTGGCCGGCGGCCTCCAGCAGGCCGCGATGCAGGTCGGCGGCAGCCTGGGCACCGCCGTGCTGGGCGCCCTGATGGCCGCCAAGGTCGGCGACGTGCTGCCCGGCAACTGGGCCAAGGCCGGCCTGCCGCCGGTCGAGGACCCGCAGGCGGCCGCGGGCCTCAAGCAGGCCGCCCAGCTGGGCATCGCCCCGCCGGCCCCGCCCGGTACCCCGCAGCAGGCGGTGGACCTGATGGCCGGCGCCGTGCACCAGTCCTTCGTCAGCGGAATGTCGCTGGCCTTCATGGTGGCCGCGGTGGTGGCGTTCGGCGCCGCCCTGCTGGCCCTGCTGACCCGCCGCGGCGAGACCGACGCGGGCCCGGCCGTGCACATCTGAGCCGGCCGGCGGACGGCCCCGGACTCCGTGGGGGAGACCGGGGCCGTCGTGCTGCCCGGGGTGCCGCTCAGACCCGGGTGAGGGCCACCAGCGGGATCGTCCGGGCGGCCTCGCGGTACTCGGCGAACTGCGGCTGGGCGGCCGACTGGCGGGCCCAGAGCGCGTCGTGCTCGGCCGGGTCGACCGCGGCCGCCACGGCCGGGTAGCGCTCGGTGCCGAGCTCGACGGTGACCTCCGGGTGGGCGACCAGGTTGCGGTACCAGACCGGGTCGGTGTCGCTGCCGCCGTTGGAGGCGAAGACCACCAGCCGCTCGCCGTCCGGCAGGTGGACCAGCGGGGTGGTGCGCGGCTCGCCGCTGCGGGCGCCGACCACGGTGAGCAGCAGCAGCGGCATCCCGGCGAGGTCGCCGCCCACCACCCCCGCGCCGGCCCGGAACTCGGCGATCACCTTGCGGTTGAACTCTCCCGCGCCGTCGGCGGGTTCGGGGTGGTGGTGCGTGCTCCGGTTCGTCATGGCGTCGAGCGTAGGACCTGACCCGGGTGTCCGGGGCGGGAACGCCGAAGGGCCGGACCCCGTACGGGAGTCCGGCCCCTCTCAGGCGCTAGCGGGTGATCAGGCGTCGCCGCCGGCGGCACCCGGGTCGGCCGCGGTCACGTCCAGCAGCTGGTAGCGGTCGATCGCGTCCTTCAGCGCCGAGCGGTCGATCTTGCCCTGCTTGGCGAGCTCGGTGAGCACGCCCAGGACGACCGACTGCGCGTCGATGTGGAAGAAGCGACGGGCCGCACCGCGGGTGTCGGCGAAGCCGAAGCCGTCGGCGCCCAGCGACTGGTACTGGCCCGGCACCCAGCGGGCGATCTGGTCCGGAACGGCGCGCATCCAGTCGGACACGGCGACGACCGGGCCCTCGGCGCCCTGGAGCTTCTGGGTGACGTACGGCACCCGCTGCTGCTCCTCGGGGTGCAGCAGGTTGAACTCCTCGGCCTCCACCGCGTCGCGGCGCAGCTCGTTCCAGGAGGTCGCGGACCAGACGTCGGCCTTGACGTTCCACTCCTCGGCGAGGATGCGCTGGGCCTCCAGGGCCCACGGCACGGCCACGCCGGAGGCGAGGATCTGGGCCGGGATCTGGCCGGCGGTGGCCGGCGCGTACCGGTGCAGACCCTTGAGGATGCCCTCGACGTCCACGTTCTCGGGCTCGGCCGGCATCTTGATCGGCTCGTTGTAGACGGTCATGTAGTAGAACACGTCCTCGCCGTGCGGGTGCTCGGCGCTGGAGCCGTACATCCGCCGCAGACCGTCCTGGACGATGTGCGCGATCTCGAAGCCGTACGCCGGGTCGTACGCGACGACGCCGGGGTTGGTCGAGGCCAGCAGGTGCGAGTGGCCGTCGGCGTGCTGCAGGCCCTCACCGGTCAGCGTGGTGCGGCCGGCGGTGGCGCCGATCACGAAGCCGCGGGCCAGCTGGTCGGCCATCTGCCAGAACTGGTCGCCGGTGCGCTGGAACCCGAACATCGAGTAGAAGACGTACACCGGGATCAGCGGCTCGCCGTGGGTCGCGTAGGACGAACCGGCGGCGATCAGCGAGGCGGTGCAGCCGGCCTCGGAGATGCCGTCGTGCAGCATCTGGCCGGTCGGCGACTCCTTGTAGGCCAGCAGCAGGTCGCGGTCGACCGACTCGTAGGTCTGGCCCAGCGGGTTGTAGATCTTCGCCGACGGGAACAGCGAGTCCATGCCGAAGGTGCGGTACTCGTCCGGCGCGATCGGCACGAAGCGGTTGCCGATGCCCTTGTCCCGCATGAGGTCCTTGAGCACCCGGACGAACGCCATGGTGGTGGCGATGGTCTGGTTGCCGGAGCCCTTCTTGACCGCCTTGTACGCGTCGTCGCCGGGCAGTTCCAGCTTGCGCGGGCGCACCTTGCGGGTCGGCACGTAGCCGCCCAGCTCGCTGCGGCGGTCGTGCATGTACTGGATCTCTTCCGAGTCGCGGCCCGGGTGGTAGTAGGGCGGGTAGCCCTCGTCCAGCTGCTTGTCGGTGATCGGCAGGTGCAGCCGGTCGCGGAAGCGCTTGAGGTCCTCGACCGTCAGCTTCTTCATCTGGTGGGTGGCGTTGCGGCCCTCGAAGTTGGGGCCCAGCGTCCAGCCCTTGACCGTCTGGGCCAGGATGACCGTCGGCTGGCCCTGGTGCTCGCGGGCGGCCTTGAACGCCGCGTAGATCTTCTTGTGGTCGTGGCCGCCGCGACCCAGGTGCTGGATCTGCTGGTCGGTCATGTTCTCGACCATGGCGCGCAGGCGCAGGTCGCCGCCGAAGAAGTGGTCGCGGATGTACTGGCCGGTCTCGGTGGCGTAGGTCTGGAACTGGCCGTCCACCGTGGTGTTCAGCTTGTTGACCAGGACGCCGTCGCGGTCCTGCGCGAGCAGCGGGTCCCAGCTGCGGTCCCAGACCAGCTTGATCACGTTCCAGCCGGCGCCCCGGAACTGGGACTCCAGCTCCTGGATGATCTTGCCGTTGCCGCGGACCGGGCCGTCCAGGCGCTGCAGGTTGCAGTTGACCACGAAGGTCAGGTTGTCCAGGCCCTCACGGGCGGCCAGCGAGAGCTGGCCGAGCGACTCGGGCTCGTCCATCTCGCCGTCGCCGAGGAAGGCGTAGACCTGCGAGTCCGAGGTGTCCTTGATGCCCCGGTGCTCCAGGTAGCGGTTCATCCGCGCCTGGTAGATCGCACCGAGCGGGCCGAGGCCCATCGAGACGGTCGGGAACTCCCAGAAGTCCGGCATCAGCCGCGGGTGCGGGTAGCTGGACAGGCCGTACGGGGCCTTCGACTTCTCCTGGCGGAACGCGTCGAGCTGCTGCTCGGTGAGTCGGTCCAGCAGGAAGGCGCGGGCGTAGATGCCGGGGGAGGCGTGGCCCTGGAAGAAGATCTGGTCGCCCGACTCGCCCTCGGCGTCCTTGCCGCGGAAGAAGTAGTTGAAGCCGACGTCGTACAGCGACGCGGAGGAGGCGAAGGTGGCGATGTGCCCACCGACGCCGATGCCCGGGCGCTGCGCCCGGGAGACCATGACGGCCGCGTTCCAGCGGGTCGCGTTGAGGATCTTGCGCTCGATCTCCTCGTTGCCGGGGAAGAACGGCTCGTCCTTGGTCGCGATGGTGTTCACGTAGTCCGTGCTGCGCATCTCGGGCACGGCGACACGCTTCTCGCGGGCGCGCTCGATCAGCCGCAGCATCAGGTAACGGGCACGCTCACGCCCCCGCTCGTCGATGGCCGCATCGAGCGACTCCAGCCATTCCGCGGTCTCCTCGGGATCGAAGTCCGGGACCTGACTCGGAAGGCCGCCAATGATGATCGGGTTGCGATCGGATCCGGAAGCCACGCTGTTCCTTCACTGTCGGTCGAAACTGAGGTGTGTCGCGCCGCCTCCATCGTGCTACCGCGCTCGGAGATCCGTCATCTCTACCGATCGGTAACCGTTCCGCCTGGTGGACGGAACGGTCTGGTGGTGCGCGTCGCGGGCTTCTTCGTCCGCTCCGCACACCCCCGGGTGTTACGAAAAGAGGTGGTCCGACCTGGTGTCCCGTCCGCCCGATGGCGGGCGGCCGGGGTGAGGGCCAACAGGAGACTCTACGCCCGCGCACGCGCGGACCCCGAATGCCGTTCGCATCTCGGGCACGCGTACGGCCTGTGGGCCGGGACCACCCGAAGCATCCTTGTCCCACGCAGAGAAGGGCAAATCGGTGTGATTCCCGACACCTCGCCCGGCGTGTCCCGCTGCGACACGTCAACCTTTGGGGGGGATCGGCGGTCGGGTACTTGCGCGAACCGCCGCGCCCGTGTGGACTACGGCCACAGCCTCGGCATGGATGCCGGGCCGAATACTGGAGGTTATTCCCGTGAGCGCGACCGCGGACCCCGCGGACAAGTCCAACCCGGCGACCCGTCTCGGCTTCGAAGAAGGCCAGATCGTCCAGGAGCTGGGGTACGACGAAGACACTGACCAGGATCTCCGTGAGGGCATCGAGGAGATCACCGGGACGGAGCTCGTCGACGAGGACTACGACGACGTCGCGGACGCCGTCCTGCTGTGGCACCGCGACGAGGACGGGGATCTCACCGACTCCCTCGTGGACGCCCTGGAGTACCTGGCCGAGGGCGGGCTGATCTGGCTGCTGACGCCCAAGACCGGCCGGGACGGCCACATCGAGGCGTCCGACATCGCGGACGCGGCGAAGACCTCCGGCCTGTCGCAGACCAGCTCGATCGCGGTGGCCAAGGACTGGGCGGCGACCCGGCTGGCGACCAAGTCCACGGCGAAGCAGCCCAAGCAGCGCTGAACGGGCCCCGAGCCTCGCGCCGGGCCCCTTCGGAGGACCTCCTCCGTCGGGGCCCGGCGCTTTTTCGTGCGGCTCCCCGGGCGGCCGGGGGCGCGGGTGCCGCGGGCGCTCCGGGCGTTCCGGGAGTCGGGTGTTCCGGGTGTTCTGTGCGTTCGCTCAGGGCGGAAGGGGTGGGCCTTCCGGTGGGCGGCGTCATCCGTTCGGCCGAACGTCGGTCAACGGATGCGAGGATGTCGCCTGCCGTGCCCGTAGCGCGGCCAGGTCGCGTCAGAAAGGTCCCGCTCATGGCCATCGAGATCGGCACCCAGGCTCCGGACTTCGAGCTCAGCACCCAGCACGGGGAGACGGTCCGGCTGGCCGACTTCCGCGGCCGCAAGCACGTCGTCCTGGTCTTCTACCCGTTCGCCTTCACCGGCGTCTGCACCGGCGAGCTGGGCGCGATCCAGCGCGAGCTGGCCGGGCTGCAGAACGACGAGGTCCAGGTGCTCGGCGTCTCCTGCGACTCGCAGTTCTCCCAGCGGGTCCTCGCCGACCGGGAGGGCCTGGAGTTCCCGCTGCTGGCCGACTTCTGGCCGCACGGCGAGGTCACCCGGGCCTACGGCGTCCTGGACGAGCGGAAGGGCTGCCCGCTGCGCGGCACCTTCGTGATCGACAAGGCCGGCACGGTGCGCTGGAGCGTCGTCAACGGCCTCCCGGACGCCCGGGACGAGCAGGAGTACCTCAAGGCCCTGGCGGGCCTCTGAGCCCCCCGGACGGCCCCACGGGGCCCGTGCGACCCTCCGGCCCCGTCGTTCGGGCGTGCGTACGGGAACCCGGTACTACGCTCGGGCCGTTGGCGGAGTGCGGCGTACGTCCGTTTTTCGTCGGTCGGCGCCGAGAACCGCACCACCCGGGGGCACCACCCGTGCCTCCCGATTCTTGGAGGACACGTGGGAGTCAGCCTCAGCAAGGGCGGCAACGTTTCGCTCACCAAGGAGGCGCCGGGTCTCCAGGCCGTCGTGGTCGGCCTGGGCTGGGACGTCCGGACCACCACCGGGACGGACTTCGACCTGGACGCCAGCGCGCTGCTCTGCAACGAGCAGGGCAAGGTCGGTTCGGACGGGAACTTCGTGTTCTTCAACAACCTGAAGAGCCCGGACGGCTCGGTCGAGCACACCGGCGACAACCTGACCGGTGAGGGCGAGGGCGACGACGAGGCGATCAAGGTCAACCTGGCCACCGTCCCGGCCGACGTGCAGAAGATCGTCTTCCCGGTGTCAATCTACGACGCCGAGAACCGCGGCCAGAACTTCGGCCAGGTGCGCAACGCGTTCATCCGGGTGGTGAACCAGGCGAACAACGTCGAGCTGGCGCGCTACGACCTCTCCGAGGACGCCTCCACCGAGACCGCGATGGTCTTCGGCGAGCTCTACCGCAACGGCGGCGAGTGGAAGTTCCGCGCCATCGGCCAGGGCTACGCCTCCGGCCTGCGCGGCATCGCCCAGGACTTCGGCGTCAACGTCTGAGCCCTCGTCTGAGTCCTCCTGCGGCGCAGGGGTCTTGCGCGGTCACCGGGGCGGGCCCCGCCCCACCAGGGGCCGGGGCCCCCCCGCGTGGGGGGGGGGGGGGGGGCGGGTGCCGGCGGGGGGGGGTGCGGGGTGGT
>NZ_JBHZCY010000110.1:0-31604 GCF_042786665.1 Kitasatospora sp. NPDC059146
ACCCGGTGGTGTGTTTTTTGTGGGTGTGGGACCCGGGCCCCGGCGGTCGGGCGCGGCGGGGGCCGCCACCCCGGGGCCCCCCCGGGGTTCGCGCCTGCCGCTCGGCCGGTTTGCTGGCGGAGCGGCCCGGGAACCCGGTAGGGTCACCGAGCGTTGCGAACAGTGACCGGACGGCGACACGCTGCTGAGCGTGCGCCGGAGCACCGGCTGTGCGCCGCTCCGGATCGGGTCCCGACGGAGCGATGTGCCGGGCGAGGGGGTGCGGCTAGCATGACCGGGGTAGCGGTGGGCAGTACGCGAGTGCCCGCACCGGGCGGCAGGCAGGCGACAGGAGGGCGAGCCCCGATGCAGAAGGCGAAGATCCTCCTGGTCGACGACCGGCCGGAGAACCTGCTGGCGCTGGAGGCGATCCTCTCCGCCCTGGACCAGACGCTGGTCCGCGCCGCCTCCGGCGAGGAGGCGCTCAAGGCGCTGCTGACGGACGACTTCGCGGTGATCCTGCTGGACGTCCAGATGCCCGGGATGGACGGCTTCGAGACGGCCGCCCACATCAAGCGCCGCGAGCGCACCCGGGACATCCCGATCATCTTCCTGACCGCGATCAACCACGGCCCGCACCACACCTTCCGCGGCTACGCGGCCGGCGCGGTGGACTACATCTCCAAGCCCTTCGACCCGTGGGTGCTGCGCGCCAAGGTCTCGGTCTTCGTCGACCTGTACGTCAAGAACTGCCAGTTGAAGGAGCAGGCCGCGCTGCTGCGGCTGCAGCTGGAGGCGGGCGGCGGCGAGCCGTCCCTGGGCGGGGCGCTGCTCGGCGAGCTGTCCGCGCGGCTGGCGGCGGTCGAGGAGCAGGCGGAGGCGCTGGGCAAGCAGCTGGACGGGGCCGAGGACGCCGGGGTGGCCGCCACCGCGGCGCACCTGGAGCGCAAGCTCGCCGGACTGCGCCGGGCCCTCGACGCGATGCGCCCCGGTACGCCGTAGGTCGGCCCCGGACGTTCACCCGTCCGGGTGGTTTGCTGCTGCACCTGGGTGAAACCGGGTCAGCGTGACGGTGTGTCTGCGACACGGCCCGGTGCCCGGGCTCGGCCGCGTGGGCGCTGGTCCCCCTCCCCGGTAGGCTGCTGACCCATGGCCACTCGTACGCCCGGAAACGCCGCACGCAAACCGAGTCCGGGACCGTCCAAGAAGGCCGCGGCCAAGGCCCCGGGCAAGCCGCCCGCCAAGAAGGCGGCCGCCCGCCGGGCCCCCGCGAAGAGGACGGCGGCCAAGCCGGCCCCGCCGCCCCCGCCGCGCCGGGGGTTCGTGATGGGCGCCCTCAACGCCCTCGCCAGCCCGATCGCCGCGATCTTCCGCGGCTTCGGCGACGGCGCCAAGAACCTCCACCCGGACCACCGCAAGGACGGCATCGGCCTGCTGCTGTTCGGCCTGGCGCTGGTGGTCGCGGCCGGCACCTGGTTCAGCTCGGAGGGCTGGCTGAACGGGGCGGCCACCGCCGTGGTGTCCGGGCTGTTCGGGCGGCTCGACGTGCTGGTGCCGTTCCTGCTGGCCGGGATCGCCATCCGGCTCTGGCGCCACCCGGAGCTGCCGGAGGCCAACGGCCGGATCGTGATCGGGCTGAGCACCCTGCTGATCGGCGTCCTCGGCCTGGTCCACATCGGCTGCGGCGCGCCCACCATGGGCAGCGGCGCCTCCCGGATAAGGGCGGCCGGCGGGATCATCGGCTGGGCCGCCTCCACCCCGATGATGGCCGCCGCCGGCGCGGTCCTGGCCGTGCCGCTGCTCCTGCTGCTGGCCTTCTTCGGCCTGCTGGTGGTCACCGCCACCCCGGTCAACCGGATCGGCGAGCGGGTCCGCGGGCTCGGGATACGGCTCGGCGTGGTCGAGCCGGGGCCCGAAGACGAGCTGCGCTGGGGGCGCACGCCGGGGTACGAGCCGTCCACCGATCCGCCGGAGGACGCCGACCCCGAGGCGCTGCCCTACACCGTCGACACCGACGGTGACGGCCCCCACGACGAGGTGGCCGCCCGGCGGCGCCGCCGTCGGCGCAAGCAGTCCGCCGAGGACGACGAGGGGCAGCCGGAGGCCGTCGGCCGCATCTCCCTGGACAAGGAACCGGCGGACCAGGAGCCGCTGGACCCGTACGCCACCCGCGACCTGGCCGCCGGCGCCGCCGCCGACCTGGACGGCGCCCTGGTCTACGGGGTGCCCGCCTCCTCCGCCGTGGCGGACATGATGCACCAGGTCAAGGACCTCACCGCGGCGCCGGAGGAGCCCGCCGTCCCGGCCGCCCGCAGCGGCGGCCCGGGGGCGCCCGCGGAGCACGGCCCGGCGCCGGTGCGGATGGAGCAGCTCCAGCTCGGCGAGGGGATCACCTACGCGCTGCCCTCGCTCGACCTGCTGGAGCGCGGCGGCCCGGCCAAGGCCCGCAGCGCCCTCAACGACGAGGTGGTGGCCCAGCTCACCGGCACCTTCGCCGAGTTCAAGGTCGACGCGAAGGTCACCGGCTTCACCCGCGGCCCGACGGTCACCCGCTACGAGGTCGAGCTCGGCCCGGCCGTCAAGGTGGAGCGGATCACCGCGCTCGCCAAGAACATCGCGTACGCGGTGGCCAGCCCGGACGTGCGGATCATCAGCCCGATCCCGGGCAAGTCCGCGGTCGGCATCGAGATCCCCAACCGGGACCGTGAGATGGTCAACCTCGGCGACCTGCTGCGCTCGCGTACGGCCGCCGAGGACACCCACCCGATGGTCGTCGGCATGGGCAAGGACGTCGAGGGCCACACCGTGATGGCCAACCTCGCCAAGATGCCGCACATCCTGGTGGCCGGCGCGACCGGTGCGGGCAAGTCCTCCTGCATCAACTGCCTGATCACCTCGATCCTCGCCCGGGCCACCCCGGACGAGGTGCGGATGGTGCTGGTCGACCCCAAGCGGGTCGAGCTGACCGCGTACGAGGGCATCCCGCACCTGATCACGCCGATCATCACCAACCCCAAGAAGGCCGCCGAGGCCCTCCAGTGGGTGGTGCGCGAGATGGACCTGCGCTACGACGACCTGGCGGCCTTCGGCTTCCGGCACGTGGACGACTTCAACGCGGCGGTGAAGGCCGGCAAGGTCACCCCGCCGCTGGGCAGCGAGCGGGAGCTGCGGCCGTACCCGTACCTGCTGGTGATCGTCGACGAGCTGGCCGACCTGATGATGGTCGCGCCGCGCGACGTCGAGGACTCGGTGGTCCGGATCACCCAGCTGGCCCGGGCGGCCGGCATCCACCTGGTGCTCGCCACCCAGCGGCCCTCGGTGGACGTGGTGACCGGCCTGATCAAGGCCAACGTGCCGTCCCGGCTGGCCTTCGCGACCTCCGCGATGGCCGACTCCCGGGTCATCCTGGACCAGCCCGGCGCGGAGAAGCTGATCGGCAAGGGCGACGCGCTGTTCCTCCCGATGGGCGCGAGCAAGCCGGTCCGCATGCAGGGCGCGTTCGTCACCGAGGCGGAGATCGCCCGGGTGGTGCAGCACTGCAAGGACCAGCTGACCGCCGTCTACCGGGACGACGTGACGGTCGGGGGCGGGCCCAGGAAGGAGATCGACGAGGAGATCGGCGACGACCTGGACCTGCTGATCCAGGCGGCCGAGCTGGTGGTCTCCACCCAGTTCGGCTCGACCTCGATGCTCCAGCGCAAGCTCCGGGTCGGCTTCGCCAAGGCGGGCCGGCTGATGGACCTGATGGAGTCGCGCGGGATCGTCGGCCCGAGCGAGGGCTCCAAGGCCCGCGACGTGCTGGTGAAGCCGGACGAGCTGGACGGCGTGCTGGTGATCCTGCGGGGCTGAGCGGGGCCGTGGGGCCGGGCGTGCCCGCGGGGCCGGGCACCGGCCCCGCAGGGCTGACGGATCGTGCCCTCCGGGTGGATTCACTCGTTCGGAGGAGGGTAGGCGCGGTGCGGGGAACCGAATGTGCGTACGCGGCGTCACTGGCCGGAAAGCGCACTCCGGCCTTCCCGGCGCGCCCTCGCTGACGACCGTTCAGCGGGGGGCCGGCGCCCGGCCGGGGCGGGTACGCGCATTCGGGCCCGTTCCGCTTGAGAAACGATCCACCCACGCCCCTAGACTGTTCTCCAGCAGGTGGCCATCCGCTCGAAAGGCGTGCCCCGTGACCATCGGCAAGTCCTCCGACCGCGAGAACGCCCCGTCGTCCGTCGAGCCGACCGACGACGTGGTGCAGGCGGCCGATGCCCCGAGCATCGGCCGGGTGCTGTCCGCCGCCCGGATCGAGGCGGGACTCACGGTGGACCAGGTGAGTACCGCCACCCGTGTCAGGGTGCCGATCGTCCATGCCATCGAGGAGGACGACTTCGACCGCTGCGGCGGCGACTTCTACGCCCGCGGGCACATCCGCGCGATCGCCCAGGCGGTCGGCGCGGACGGCGAGGCCCTGGTCGCCCGCTACGACGCCGCGCACGGCGGCTCACCGGCCTCCAAGCGCCCCGCCACCCAGCTGATGGACAGCGGCCCGATCAAGGTCCCCGGCCGCAGCCGGCCGAACTGGGCGGCCGCCATGGTCGCCGCGATCGTCGCGGTGGTCGCGCTGATCGGCTTCAACCTGGTCAGCGGCAAGAGCGGCCACGGCACCACCGGCTCGGCCAGCGCGCCGCTGCCCAGCGGCTCCGGCACCGGCTCGGTCGCCCCGGTCACGCCGACCGTCCAGCCGCCGGCACCCGCGCCGAGCGCCGCCGCGATCGCCGCCGTCCCGGCCGACAAGGTCACCGTGAAGCTGGTCGCCGAGGGCACCAGCTGGGTCTCCGCGACGGACGGCAGCGGCAAGTCGCTGTTCCAGAACAACATCAGCGACGGCCAGGACCAGACCTTCACCGACCCCAAGCAGATCAAGCTGGTGCTCGGCAACGGCGGGGCCGTGCACGCGTACGTCAACGGCAAGGACCTCGGCGTCCTCGGCAAGGACGGCCAGGTGGTGCACGTCACGTACACCCCCGGCGACCCGCAGGCGGGCTGACCACAGGGCCCGTCGAGGGCCGTCGATGATCAGCTGATTCGTGGCACGCGGCCTCCGGGGCGAACGGCACCGGAGGCCGCGCGTTAATCTTGGCCCTATGCCTGAACGCCGCACTGTCGCCCTTGTCACGCTCGGATGCGCCCGCAACGAGGTGGACTCCGAGGAACTCGCCGGGCGACTGGAAGCCGACGGCTGGTTGCTCGTCGACGACGCCGCCGAGGCCGATGTCGCCGTCGTCAACACCTGCGGCTTCGTCGAGGCCGCCAAGAAGGACTCCGTCGACGCCCTGCTGGAGGCCAACGACCTCAAGGGGCACGGCCGCACCCAGGCCGTCGTCGCGGTCGGCTGCATGGCCGAGCGGTACGGCAAGGAGCTCGCCGACGCGCTGCCGGAGGCCGACGGGGTGCTCGGCTTCGACGACTACTCCGACATCTCCGACCGCCTGCAGACCATCCTCTCCGGCGGCCACCACGCCCCGCACATCCCGCGCGACCGCCGCAAGCTGCTGCCGATCAGCCCGGCCGAGCGGCAGTCCGCCGCCGAGGCCGTCGCGCTGCCCGGCCACGGCGCCGAGGCCGCCGCCGAGCCGATCACCGACCTGCCCGACGGCCTCGCCCCGGCCTCCGGCCCGCGCACCCTGCGCAAGCGGCTGGACGACAGCCCGGTCGCCTCGGTCAAGCTCGCCTCCGGCTGCGACCGGCGCTGCTCCTTCTGCGCCATCCCCGCCTTCCGCGGCTCCTTCATCTCCCGCCGCCCCTCCGACGTGCTGCAGGAGGCCCAGTGGCTGGCCGGGCAGGGCGTCCGCGAGATCGTCCTGGTCAGCGAGAACAACACCTCGTACGGCAAGGACCTCGGCGACATCCGGCTGCTGGAGACCCTGCTCGGCGAGATCTCCGCGATCGAGGGCGTCGAGCGGGTGCGGGTCTCCTACCTCCAGCCGGCCGAGATGCGCCCCGGCCTGATCGACGCGATGACCGGCACCGCCGACGTGCTGCCCTACTTCGACCTGTCCTTCCAGCACTCGGCGCCGGCCGTGCTGCGCCGGATGCGCCGCTTCGGCTCCACCGACCAGTTCCTCCAGCTGCTCGGGACCATCCGGGACAAGGCCCCGCAGGCCGGCGCCCGGTCCAACTTCATCGTCGGCTTCCCCGGTGAGACCGAGGAGGACTTCGCCGAGCTGGAGCGCTTCGTCACCGAGGCCGGGCTGGACGCGATCGGCGTCTTCGGCTACTCCGACGAGGACGGCACCGAGGCGGCGACCTACGACGGCAAGCTGCCCGAGGACGTCGTCGCCGACCGGCTGGCCCGGCTCAGCCGGCTCGCCGAGGAGATGACCGCCCAGCGGGCCGAGCAGCGGATCGGCACCGAGGTCGAGGTGCTGATCGAGTCGATCGAGGACGGCGTGGTCGAGGGCCGCTCCGCCCACCAGGCCCCGGAGACCGACGGCCTGACCACCCTGCACGGCGTCGAGGACCCGCGGATCGGGCAGTTCTGGCGGGCCACCGTGGTGGCCAGCGAGGGCGTCGACCTGATCGCCGAGGCGCTGGAACAGGTGCGCCGGCCCGCGACGTCGGGGGCCGAGGCTCCGGGAGCCGGGGAATGACCAAGGGGCCCGGGGCCCCGGCCGCGGCCCACCCGGGCAGACCGGCGGCCGCGGTTCCGCCGGCGCCGGGGGTCTGGAACATCGCCAACGTGCTCACCATGGTCCGGGTGCTGCTCGTCCCGGTCTTCGTGGCCCTGCTGTTCGCCGACGACGGGCACAACCCCAAGTGGCGCGCGGTCGCCTGGGCGGCGTTCGCGATCGCGATGATCACCGACCTGTTCGACGGCGAGATCGCCCGCCGCAAGGGCCTGGTCACCGACTTCGGCAAGATCGCCGACCCGATCGCCGACAAGGCGATCATGGGCTCGGCGCTGATCGGCCTCTCCGTCCTCGGCGACCTGGCCTGGTGGGTCACCGTGGTGATCCTGGCCCGCGAGCTCGGCATCACCCTGATGCGCTTCTGGGTGATCCGCTACGGCGTCATCCCGGCCAGCCGCGGCGGCAAGCTCAAGACGCTGACCCAGGGCACGGCGGTCGGCATGTACGTGCTGCCGCTGACCGGCTGGCTGGCCACCGGGCGGGCGGTCCTGATGGCCGCGGCGGTGCTGCTGACCGTCGCCACCGCGCTGGACTACATCGGCCAGGCGCTGCGCCTGCGCCGCGAGGGCACGGCCGCGGAGCGCGCGGACCGCTGACGGACGGAGGGGGCCGGGGTGACGGACCACGAGCTGTACGGGCTGGCCGAGCGGGCGCACGCGGCGCTGCGGGCCGAGGGCGGCACGCTCGCCGTCGCCGAGTCGCTGACCGGCGGGCTGCTGGCCGCCGCCCTGGTGGACGTCCCGGGGGCGTCCGCGACCTTCCGCGGGTCGGTCACCGCGTACGCGACCGAGGTGAAGGCCTCGGTACTCGGTGTGGACGAGGGCCTGTTGGACGTGTACGGTCCCGTGCACCCGGTGGTGGCCCGACAGATGGCCGAAGGCGTGCGCGGGTTGCTGGGGGCCACGTACGGGCTCGCGACGACCGGCGTGGCCGGTCCGGAGCCGCAGGACGGGCAGCCGGTGGGCACGGTACACCTGGCGGTCGCCGGTCCGGGGGGAACTCTGGTCAGTTCGCCCCTGCTGTCGGGCGCCCGTGCCACAATCCGTCACGGAGCGGTGACCGCCGCACTGGAGCTGCTCGTCGGCCGGCTCGCTCGATGACGGCCCGCGGGCGGATCTCCACCGAACCGAGATCTGCCGAACCCGCGCACGGGGTATGACACAGCTGGAGGATCGTGTTACATCCAACGGCCTGGTTGGGCAGAAACCAGGTGGCGAACGAGTTGCGTGACGGTGGCGGGGCGGGCCGAGTCGGGTACCACGAGGGGCCCGCGAACCCGGGTACGACACCGGCACGAGGAGGGGGACGGCCTTGCAGCCCACAGTGAACACGACCAGGGTCCCCGCACGCGAAGCGGGCAAGGCGGTACGGTGGGGGCGTGACATCTCGATCCGCAGTCCGAGGAGGGAGGCACCGATGATCCTGCTCCGTCGCCTACTGGGCGATGTACTGCGTCGGCAGCGCCAGCGCCAGGGCCGCACACTCCGCGAGGTGTCGGCGGCCGCCAGGGTTTCGCTCGGGTACCTCTCCGAGGTCGAGCGGGGACAGAAGGAGGCCTCTTCGGAGCTGCTCTCCGCCATCTGCGACGCACTCGACGTCCGGATGTCCGAGGTCATGCGCGAGGTCAGCGACGAACTGTCGCTCGCCGAACTTGCGGCGATGGCCACCCTCTCCGAAGGTGATCTGCTGAGGCCGGTGCTCGAACCGGTTCCGCTGCCCGCCCCCGGCGCCGACCGGGCGAACATGTCGCCCAAGGCCGCCGCGATGGACGTGGTCGCTGCCTGACCCGGCCTCGCACCTCCCGGGTGCCCGTCCCACGACGGGCCCGAGGAACCCCGGGGCGAGCGGAGGAGGGCGGTCGTGCGGAGACTCGCGACGGTGTGCGCGGTGGCCCGAATACGGCTGCGGCGTCTGATGCCCTGGCCGGCCCGTTGGGTCCTGGTGGCACTCGCGGGCGGGCTCGCCTGGTGGCTGGTGGCCGTCCGGGGACAGCTCGCCGACGGCGCGGTGCTCGGCCTGCTGGCGGCCGGCGGCTGGGGACTCGGTCTGATCCCGGTCCATGCCGACCGGAACGCGACCGGACCGGCCCGGCGCCCGCAGGGGCACGAGGAGGCCGTGGGCCGGGCGGAGGCGCAGCCTCCGCCGATCGGGTGAATCGACGTGGCCGGAGGCCGCGGGGTCGTTGACTCCGCGGCCTCCGGCGCTCTTCCGGCACTCCTCAGGGGCGCAGCCGGAGCCCGCGGGGGGTGGCGTGGAAGCCGGCCTCCTCCAGGGCGCGGCCGAGCTCGGAGCCCAGGGCCGGCCCGCCGTTGGCCCGCTCGACCGTGACGCTGCCGAGCGCGCCCGCGCGGACCGCCCCCGCGAGCGCCCCGGTGGCCAGGGCCAGGGTCGCGTCGTCCTCCGGCCAGGCCAGCAGGGACTTGCCGCCCCGCTCCACGTACAGCGCGAGCTCACCGTCCACCAGGACCACCAGGGCGCCCGCCTTGCGGCCCGGGCGGTGCGCCTTGGCGTCCGCGGCCCCCGCGGCGGCGGGCGGTTCGGGCCAGGGCAGCGCGGCGCCGTAGGCGTTCGCCGGATCGGCGGCGGCCAGCACCAGCAGCTGCGGCGGCTCGGCGGCCGGAGCGGCCGGCCACTCGGTGGCCCGGGCCCGCTCCAGTCGGCCGTTGACCGAGCGCAGCCGGTCGGCGGCGCCCTCCATGGCGAACTGGGCACCGCCCAGGCCCTCGACGAAGTAGCCCCGGCGGGCCCGGCCGCGCTCCTCCATCGCGGAGAGCACCCGGTACACCCCGGCGAAGCCGCCGGGCACCCGTTCGGCGGCCACCGTGCCGCGGGTCAGCAGACCGTGCCGGTCCAGCAGGCTCTGCGCCCTGGCCGTCGCCCGGACGGTCGGATCGGCGGCGAAGGCGGGCAGCAGCGACCAGCGCCCGGCCACCGTCGGCGGGCCGCTGCGCAGCGCCCCGCCCTCCCGGCCGAAGGCGCGGCCCGCGCCGCCGTACCGGCCGCGCGGGGTCGCCCGGGGGGCGCGGTGGGCGGTGGCGCCCGCCGTCCGGCCGGAGCCGAGCAGGGCGCGCAGCGGGGCCAGGGTGTCGTTGCTGACGTAACCGGCCCAGACCAGGTCCCAGAGGGCCGTCACGACCTCGGGCTCCGGGGTGTCCTCGGGGAGCTGCTGGACGAGCTGGCGGAAGAACAGGCCGTAGCCGCCCGCCAGGGCCTGGAGGAGGGCGCTGTGCAGCGGGGTGAGGGCGGGCGGGACGGGCTCCGGGCGCAGCAGGTGGGCGTTCTCGGCCAGGTGCAGGCTGAGCCAGCCGTCCTTGCCGGGCAGCGCGCCGGCACCGCACCAGCCGATCTCGCCGGCCGCCGTCAGCTCGTCCAGCAGGCCGGGGGAGTAGTCGGCGAGCCGGGCCGGGAGGATCAGCTTCTCCAGGGCGGAGGCGGGCAGGGCGGTGCCCTGGAGCTGTTCGACCACCCGGAGCAGGCCGTCCGGGCCGCGCAGCCGGTGGCCGGCCAGGTGCTGCCACTGCGGGAGGAAGGCGGCCAGGGCGCGCGGCGGGACGGGCTCCACCTCCTGGCGCAGCGCGGCCAGTGAACGGCGGCGCAGCCGGCGCAGCACCTCGGCGTCGCACCACTCGGCGGTGGCGGTGTGCCGCTCGGGGGAGACCTGGCTCTCGGCGGGCCGGAAGGCGCCCTGGACCAGGCGGCCGGCGGCGGTCAGCCGTTGCAGGGTGCCGGTGACGACGGCGGTGCCGAGGCCGTAGCGGGCGCCGGCCTCGGCGGCGGTGAACGGGCCGTGGGTGCGGGCGTGCCGGGCCAGCAGGTCGCCCAGCGGGTCCTTGACCGGCTCGGTGAAGGCCTCGGGGACGCCCACCGGCAGCGGGGTGCCCAGGGCGTCGCGCAGCCGCCCGGCGTCCTCGACCGCGGCCCAGCGCTGCTCGCCGGCGATCCGGACCTGGATCACCCGGCGGGCGGCCTCCAGCTCCAGGGGCCAGAGCGGCTCGGCGCCGCGCGCCGTCAACTCGGCCTCGGAGAGCGGGCCGAGCAGGCGCAGCGCGTCGGCGACGCCCTCGGCGTCCCTGATCCGGCGCTCGGGGGTGAGGCGTTGGAGCTCGGCCTCCAGCTCGGCGAGCACCTGCGGGTCGAGCAGCTCGCTCAGCTCGGCCTGGCCGAGCAGCTCCGACAGCAGCCGGGAGTCCAACGACAGGGCGGCGGCCCGGCGTTCGGCGAGCGGGGAGTCGCCCTCGTAGAGGAACTGGGCGACGTAGCCGAACAGCAGGGAGCGGGCGAAGGGGGAGGGCTCGGCGGTGGTGACCTCGACCAGGCGGACGGCGCGGGATTCGAGGTCCGCCATCAGCTCGACCAGCCCGGGGACGTCGAAGACGTCCTGGAGGCACTCCCGGACGGCTTCCAGGACGATCGGGAACGAGCCGTACTCGGAGGCGACTTCGAGCAGTTGGGCGGCGCGTTGGCGCTGCTGCCACAGCGGGGTGCGGCGGCCCGGGCTGCGGCGGGGGAGCAGCAGGGCGCGGCCGGCGCACTCGCGGAAGCGGGAGGCGAACAGGGCGGAGCCGCCGACCTGTTCGGTGACCAGCTGCTCGATCTCGTCGGGCTCGAACAGGGCGGCGTCGGCGCCGACCGGGGCCTCGTCGGAGGCGGCCTGGTCCGGGGGGCTGCTGAAATCGAAGTCGGGGGCGAGGAGGTCCGCGTCGGGCAGGCGGAGCACGATGCCGTCGTCGGCGTGCATGACCTGCGGGTCCAGGCCGTGCTTCTCGCGCAGCCGGGCGCCGAGGGCGAGCGCCCAGGGGGCGTGCACCTGGGCGCCGAAGGGGGAGTGGATGACGATCCGCCAGTCGCCCAGTTCGTCGCGGAAGCGCTCGACCACGATGGTGCGGTCGTCGGGGAGGTGGCCGCAGGCCTTCCGCTGCTCGGCGAGGTAGTCCAGCAGGTTGGCGGCCGCCCAGTCGTCCAGGCCGGCCCGCCGGAGGCGCGCGGTGGCGGCCTCGGGCGCGAGGGCGCCCAGCTCGCGGGTGAACGCGCCCAGGGCGCGGCCGAGTTCGAGCGGGCGGCCGAGGGTGTCGCCCTTCCAGAACGGGAGCCGGCCGGGGACGCCGGGGGCGGGGGTGACCAGCACCTTGTCGTGGGTGATCTCCTCGATCCGCCAGGAGGTGGTGCCGAGGGTGAAGACGTCGCCGACCCGGGACTCGTAGACCATCTCCTCGTCGAGTTCCCCGACCCGACCGCCGTCGCCCTTCTTCTTCTCCGTCGTCGAACCGGACGCCGCCGAGCCGGCGATGAAGACGCCGAACAGGCCGCGGTCGGGGATGGTGCCGCCGGAGGTGACGGCCAGGCGTTGGGCGCCGGGGCGGCCGGTGACGGTGCCGGCGACGCGGTCCCAGACCAGGCGGGGGCGCAGCTCGGCGAAGGCGTCCGAGGGGTAGCGGCCGGCCAGCATGTCCAGCACGGCGTCGAAGGCGGACTGCGGGAGGGTGGCGAAGGGTGCGGCGCGGCGGACCACGGTGAGCAGCTCGTCCACCGGCCAGGTGTCCAGGGCCGTCATCGCGACCAGCTGCTGGGCCAGTACGTCCAGCGGGTTGCGCGGGATCCGCAGCGCCTCGATCCGGCCCTCCCGCATCCGCTCGGTGACCACGGCGGACTGCACCAGGTCGCCCCGGTACTTGGGGAAGAAGACGCCGGTGGAGACGGCGCCGACCTGGTGCCCGGCCCGGCCGACGCGTTGCAGGCCGGAGGCGACCGAGGGCGGGGACTCGACCTGGACGACGAGTTCCACCGCGCCCATGTCGATGCCCAGCTCCAGGCTGGAGGTGGCGACCACGGCGGGCAGCCGGCCGGCCTTCAACTCCTCCTCGACCAGGGAGCGCTGCTCCTTGGAGACCGAGCCGTGGTGGGCCCGGGCGATGACCGGGGGCACGCCCCTGGCGGCGCCCGAGCCGCCCATCAGCGCGGCCGGGGCGTGCGCCTCGGGGGCGGCGGCGCCGGTGGCGCGCTCGTACGCGATCTCGTTCAGCCGGTTGCACAGGCGCTCGGCCAGGCGGCGGGAGTTGGCGAAGACGATGGTCGAGCGGTGCGCCTCGACCAGGTCGACGATCCGCTCCTCGACGTGCGGCCAGATCGAGGCCTGGCGCTGCGGGTCGGAGTCGGCGGCGCTGCCGGTGGCCGGGGCGGCGGGCAGGTCGTCCAGGTCGGGGACCGGGACGACCACCGAGAGGGCGAACTCCTTGGTGGAGGGCGGCTGGACCACGACGGCGCCGCGCTGGGGGCTCAGGAAGCGGGCCACCTCCTCGACCGGGCGCACGGTCGCGGACAGGCCGATCCGGCGGGCCGGGCGGTCCAGCAGCTCGTCCAGCCGCTCCAGGGTGAGGGCCAGGTGGGCGCCGCGCTTGGTGCCGGCGACCGCGTGCACCTCGTCCAGGATCACCGTGTCCACCCCGCGCAGGGCCTCCCGGGAGGCCGAGGTGAGCAGCAGGAACAGCGACTCGGGGGTGGTGATCAGGATGTCCGGCGGGTGGGTGGCGAAGCGGCGGCGGTCGGCGGCCGGGGTGTCGCCGGAGCGGATCGCGACCTGGACCTCGGGCTCGGGCAGGCCCAGCCGGACGGCGGCCTGGCGCAGGCCGGTCAGCGGGGCGCGCAGGTTCCGCTCGACGTCCACCGCGAGGGCCTTGAGCGGGGAGACGTAGAGCACCCGGCAGCGGCGCTCGGGCTCGGCGGGGGGCGGGGTGCTGCTCAGCCGGTCGAGGGCGGCGAGGAAGGCGGCGAGCGTCTTGCCGGAGCCGGTGGGGGCGACCACCAGGACGTCGGTCTGCTGCTGGATGGCCTGCCAGGCCTGGGACTGGGCGGCGGTGGGGGCGGAGAAGGCGCCGGAGAACCAGGCCCGGGTGGCGGGGGTGAAGCCGGCCAGCGGGTCGGTGGGGTCGCCGGGGCCGGTGGGGTCGCCGGGCGGGGTCGGGTGCGGGGGCGCCATGCCCCCATGGTGCCGGGTGGGACTGACACGTGGGGTGGTGGTGGGGCGTGACGGGGTGAGTGGTCGGGGTCGGGGTGCCGGAGGTGGGGGCGGGTGCAGTTGCGGGAGCGGGAATGATGATCCGCTCATATCGTGATGAATCGGGCGCGTGATCCATCCGTGACCGTGACCGAGACCGGAGCGAGAAGCGGAGGGCGTGGGATGGCGCAGGCGCACCGGTCCGGGGCCGTTCACGGGGGTCGGTGCCCGGGGGGCCGTCGGCGCAGGGTCTGCGGGCCCACCTGGGTGCTGCTCGCGATGCTGCTCACGGCGCTGGTGCTCGGCGGCGCCGTGCCGTACGCCTCCGGGCCCGGGCGTGCGTACCTCAGCTATCTGGTGCTGGCGCGGCAGGACGACGCGGCGGGCGCCGCCCTGGCCGGGGCGCAGAGCCGGGCGGCGGGCGGGCAGGTGGTGCAGGAGTACCCGCAGATCGGGGCGGTGCTGGCGTACGCGACCGGCGGCTTCGCGGACCGGGTGCGGGCCCGGCCCGGGATCGCGGCGGTCGGGGCCACCCGGACGGCGCCGGTGGTGGGGCCGCCGCGGGCGGTCGACGGGGCGGGGGACTTCGCGGCGGGGGATGCCGTGGGCGGCAGTGCCGGGGCCGTCAGGAGCGGGAGCGCCGGAGGCGGCGGGTGGGGTGTCCGGGGGTCGGAGGGGCGGGACGGCGGGACCGCGACCCTTCCGGACCCGGGAGAGGGCGGGGCGTGGAACCTGAGCATGGTGCACGCGGAGCAGGGGCGGACCGGGGACGCCGCCGGAGGCGGTGCGCCGGGGGCCGAGGCGATGCGCAAGGTGCTGGTCGCCGTCCTGGACTCGGGCGTCGACGACACCCACCCGGACCTGCGGGCCGCCGTCGACCCCAAGGCCTCGGCCTCCTGCGCCGACGGACGCCCCGACGCCCGCACCGGCGCCTGGCGGCCCGACCCCGGAGTGACGGAGAGCGGGCACGGCACCCACGTCGCCGGGATCATCGGCGCGGCCCGCGACGGGCAGGGCGTCACCGGGGTCGCCCCCGGGGTGCGGATCGCCGCCGTGCGGCTGCTCGGGCCGCTCGGGCAGTACTACGCGGAGAACATCGTCTGCGGGATGCTCTGGGCGGCCGACCACGGGGCCAAGGCCGTCAACGACAGCTACTTCGCCGACCCGTGGAAGTACAACTGCCCCGAGGACCGGGACCAGGCGGCCCTGATCGCGGCCGTCGGGCGGGCCGTCGCGTACGCCCAGCGCAAGGGGGCCGTGGTGGTGGCCTCGGCGGGCAACGACGGACAGGACCTCGGCGCCGCCCGGACCGACGGGCGCAGCCCCAACGACCGGGTCTCCGGGCCGCCCCTCACCCGCCACCTGGGCACCGAGTGCATCCGCCTTCCCGGCGAGCTGCCCGAGGTCCTGACCGTCACGGCCGTCAACCGGGACGGGCGGCCGTCCTCCTACACCAACTACGGGCGGGGCAGGGTCTCGCTGGCGGCCCCGGGGGGCGACCCGGACGGGGGGCCGCAGGGGGCGATCGTCTCGGACTGGCCCGGCGGGCAGTACGCGGCGCTGGCGGGGACCTCGATGGCGGCGGCGCACGTGACGGGGGCGGTGGCGGTGGCGGCGGCGCTGCACCCGGGGGCCGGGTCGGGGGAGCTGGCGGGCGTGGTGGTGGGGGCGGCGGCGGCCGGGGCGGCGGCCGGAGGGTGTCCGGTGGGGGCCCGGGGGTGCGGCGACCGGCAGTACGTCGGGGTGGGGGTGGTGGTCGTGCCGCGGTGAGGGCCGCTGCGCGGGGCCGGTGCGTGGGGGTGGGTGGGGGCGTGGGGGGTTCGGGATACTTGGGGGCATGAGGCTGACCGAGTTCTGGCGACGGATGTACGCGCACTTCGGGGAGGGGTACGCGGAGTCGTTCGCGTCCGATCACGTGATGAGTGAGTTGGGCGGGCGGACGGTGCACCAGGCGTTGGAGGCGGGGTGGGAGGCCAAGGACGTGTGGCGGGTGGTGTGTGAGACCCAGGGGGTTTCGGCGCAGTTGCGCTGAGGGGCGGTGGGACAGACTGTCCGGGTGACTACGAGCGGAGAGCAGAGGCGCCGGGGCGAGCCGGTGCGGGGTGTCGAGGGGGAGCGGTCGTGGGGCGGGATGCCGCCCTGGTTGCCGCGCGCGATGGTGCTGTTCCTGGTGCTGGTGGGGCTGTTCCAGCTCGCGGACTGGGCGTTCCGGCAGTTGATCGACCTGTTCGTGATGCTGCTGGTGGCGTTCTTCCTGTCGCTGGCGCTGGAGCCGGCGGTGGACCGGATGGCGGCGCGGGGGGTGCGCCGGGGGGTGGGGACCTTCCTGGTGTTCGTCGCGGTCGGGGTCGCGGTGGTGGGATTCCTGGCGGCGCTGGGCACCTTGTTGGTGGATCAGGTGGCGAAGATCGCGGGGGACCTGCCGCACCTGGTGGACAACCTGATCGGCTGGGTCAACCGGACGTTCCACCAGGAGCTGTCGCTGGGGGAGCTGCAGAAGCGGCTGTTGAAGGACTCGGGGACGCTGGAGACCTACGTCCAGCAGGCCGCCGACAACGTCTGGGGGGTGTCCTCCACCCTGCTCGGGGGGCTGTTCCAGACCTTCACGGTGGGGCTGTTCACGTTCTACTTCACCGCCGAGGGGCCCCGGGTCCGCCGGACGGTCTGTTCGCTGCTGCCGCCGGCCAAGCAGGGCGAGGTGCTGCGGGCCTGGGAGATCGCGCTGGCCAAGACCGGCGGCTACCTGTACTCGCGGGCGGTGCTGGCGGTGGTGTCGGCGGCCGGGCACTGGGTGATGTTCGCGCTGATCGACCTGCCGTACTCGGCGGCGCTGGCGATCTGGGTGGGCGTCATGTCCCAGTTCGTGCCGACCATCGGGACGTACCTGGCGGGAGCGCTGCCGGTGCTGGTGGCACTCACCCTGGAGCCGGTGGACGCGCTGTGGGTGCTGGTCTTCACGGTGGTCTACCAGCAGGTCGAGAACTACGTGCTGCACCCGAGGATCACCGCCCGGACGGTGGACGTGCACCCGGCGGTGGCCTTCGGGGCGGTGATCGCGGGGGCGGCGCTGCTGGGTGCGGTGGGCGCGCTGATCGCGATCCCGGCGGCGGCGACCCTGCAGGGCTTCGTCGGGACGTACGTGCGGCGGTACGAGGTGGCCACCGACCCGCGGATCGACCGGGGGGAGCAGCGGCGGGCCCGGCGGGAGCTGCGCCGGGAGGCGGCGCGGCGGCTGCGGCGGATGGTCGGCGGCGACGGGGGATGACGGTCGGCGGGGCGGGTGGTCGGGAGGGATCCGGCCGCCCGCCCCGCGGCGTGTTCGGGTGAGTGCGGGGCTTGAATCGAACAGATGTTCTTTTGTACTCTCCGGCGTGGAGTTTTCCACAGGGCGAGCCGGGTGGGGCTCGTTTGTCAGTGGGACGCGCTAGCGTCGAGGACGATGAAGCGCACAGCACAGAACCCGAGGGAAAAAGCCATGGCAGGTACGGACAAGGAGAAGGCCCTCGAGGCCGCGCTCGCCCAGATCGAGCGACAGTTCGGCAAGGGCTCGGTGATGCGCCTCGGCGAGAAGGCGAACGAGCCGATCGAGGTGATCTCCACCGGGTCGACCGCCCTGGACGTCGCCCTCGGGGTCGGCGGCATCCCGCGCGGCCGGGTGGTCGAGATCTACGGCCCCGAGTCCTCCGGTAAGACCACCCTGACGCTGCACCTGGCCGCCAACGCCCAGCGGGCCGGCGGCACGGTCGCCTTCGTCGACGCGGAGCACGCGCTCGACCCCGAGTACGCCAAGAAGCTCGGCGTGGACACCGACGCCCTGCTGGTCAGCCAGCCGGACACCGGTGAGCAGGCCCTGGAGATCACCGACATGCTGATCCGCTCCGGCGCGGTCGACCTGGTGATCATCGACTCGGTCGCGGCGCTCGTCCCGCGCGCCGAGATCGAGGGCGAGATGGGTGACTCGCACGTCGGTCTGCAGGCCCGTCTGATGAGCCAGGCGCTGCGCAAGATCGCCGGTGCGCTGAACCAGTCGAACACCACCGCCGTCTTCATCAACCAGCTGCGCGAGAAGATCGGCGTCATGTTCGGCTCGCCGGAGACCACGACCGGTGGCCGGGCGCTGAAGTTCTACGCCTCGGTCCGGCTGGACATCCGCCGCATCGAGACCCTCAAGGACGGCACCGAGGCGGTCGGCAACCGCACCCGCGTCAAGGTCGTCAAGAACAAGGTCGCCGCGCCGTTCAAGCAGGCCGAGTTCGACATCCTCTACGGCATCGGCATCAGCCGCGAGGGCGGCCTGATCGACATGGGCGTCGAGCACGGCTTCATCCGCAAGTCCGGCGCCTGGTACACCTACGAGGGCGACCAGCTCGGCCAGGGCAAGGAGAACGCCCGCAACTTCCTGCGGGACAACCCGCAGCTCGCCGACGAGATCGAGCGGAAGATCAAGGGCAAGCTCGGCATCGGTCCGAAGACCGAGGAGCCGGCCGAGGGCGAGCCGGAGGCCGCCGCTGCCGACGGCGCGGCCAAGCCGGTCACCGCGACCGCCGCGACCGCCGCCAAGACGGCCGCGGCGAAGAAGACGGCGGCTGCCAAGGCCTGAGCCGTTGATGCAGTACGACATGGTGGGCGGCGGCCCGGCGGGCCCCGAGGACGACGACTACGGCCCGCCGGACTGGTTCGCCGCGGTCGCCGAGGAACCGGAGCCCGAACCGGCGCCGGAGCCCGAGCAGCGACCGTCGGCGGCCCGGTCGTGGGCGCGCGCGGCCACCGAACAGTGGACATCCGGCCCCGAGCCGGAGTTCGACCGGGCTCCGGTCCGGGCGGTGCGCGGCGCGGCGTCCGGCCCGGAGCCGGCGGAGCCCTCGGTCGAGGCGCTCGGCCTGGTCGCCGCCTCCGAGCTGCCCACCGGCCGGCGCCGGCGCCGCTCGGCGCTGGCGGCCGAGGAGCCGGATGCCGTCGGCCGGCGGCGCGAGGCCGGGGCGGCCGGTCACGGGGGTGCGGCCGCCCCGCCCGCCCGCCCGCGCCGGGCCCGGCGCGGCGAACGCTCCGACGAGGGCCTGCCGGTGGAGGTGATGGGCCCCGGCCGCACGTCGAGGAAGCGGGCCGAGGAGCAGACCGACCCGGAGACCCGGGCCCGGGACATCTGCCTGCGGCTGCTCACCGGCACCGCCAAGAGTCGCAAGCAACTCGCCGACGCGCTGCGCAAGCGGGAGATCCCGGAGGACGTCGCCGAGCAGGTGCTCACCCGGCTGGAAGAGGTCGGGCTGATCGACGACGCGGCCTTCGCCGCGGCCTGGGTGGAGTCCCGGCACGCCGTCCGGGGCCTGTCCCGGCGGGCGCTGGCCCAGGAGCTGCGCACCAAGGGCGTCGCCGCCGACCTGGTCGAGCAGGCCCTCGTCCAGGTCGACCACGACGACGAGACGGACGCGGCCCGGGCGCTGGTCGAGCGCAAGCTGCGGTCCACCCGCGGCTTGGACCCGCAGGTCCGCACCCGGCGGCTGGTCGGCGTGCTGGCCCGGCGCGGTTACTCCGAGGGCCTGGCCTTCCGGGTGGTGCGCGCCGCGCTGGAGGAGGAAGCGGCCGCGGACCCGTCGGGACACGCGGGGGAGTAGTGGCAGTTCGGTGGCTTTCTTGGTCCGGACCAGGCCGAGTCTTGACCCTTTCGTGACCCGCACCTAGCCTCGCACGCATGAGGATCTCGGCGGGCACCGCTACCGGTGGCTCCCTGGTGCCGATCGTCGGGTCGGCCGTCGCCGTCCTGCTGGTGATCGCGGTGCTGGTCGTGCTGGTGTTCAGGCGCTCACGGGCCGCCCGGCGGCAGGCGCTGGCCGAGGCCGGCCGCCGGCAGGACGAACTAGCGCGGCGCGAGGATGACTTGGCCGAGGAGCTCCGCCGGCTGCGTCAGCGCGAGGACGAACTGGCCGCGCGCTCGGCCGAGTTGGAGCACTCCCGGGGCGAGGTCGAGGCGCTCGCGGCCCGCCGGGCGGCGGCCCTGGAGCACGCCGCCGGGCTCTCCGCCGAGCAGGCGCACGCCCAACTGCTGCGCGAGGCCGAGGAGTCGGCCCGGCGGGAGGCGGCCGTCACGGTCCGGGAGATCGAGCGCGGGGCCAAGGAGGAGGGCGAGAGCCGGGCCCGGTCCATCCTGGCCGGGGCGATCCAGCGGCTGGCCTCGGAGCAGACCGCGGAGACCGCCGTCACCGTCTTCCGGCTGCCGGGCGAGGAGATGAAGGGCCGGATCATCGGCCGCGAGGGCCGCAACATCCGCGCCTTCGAGGCGGTCACCGGCGTCAACCTGATCATCGACGACACCCCGGCCTCGGTGCAGCTCTCCTGCTTCGACCCGGTCCGCCGGGAGGCCGCCCGGCTCACCCTGGAGCAACTGGTCGAGGACGGCCGGATCCAGCCGAGCCGGATCGAGCAGGTCCACGAGCGCAGCCGGGCCGAGGTCGAGCAGCGCTGCGTCCGGGCCGGCGAGGACGCCCTGCTGGACGCCCGGATCGGCGGGCTGCACCCCGAACTCGTCCGCACCCTGGGCTCCCTGCGCTACCGCGCCTCCTACGGGCAGAACGTGCTCGGCCACCTGCTGGAGTCCGCGCACCTGGCCGGGATGATGGCCGCTGAACTGGGGGTGGACCCGGAGCCGGTGCGCCGGGCGGCGCTGCTGCACGACATCGGCAAGGCGCTCACCCACGAGGTCGAGGGCAGCCACGCGGCGGTCGGCGCGGACTTCGCCCGGCGGCACGGGGAGTCCCCCGAGGTGGTGCACGCGATCGCCGCCCACCACGGCGAGGTGGAGCCCCGGACGGTGACGGCCGTGCTGACCCAGGCCGCGGACGCCTGCTCGGGCGGGCGGCCGGGGGCGCGCAAGGAGTCGCTGGAGCTGCACGTGCGGCGGCTGGCCCGGCTGGAGGAGATCGCCCGTTCGCACGAGGGGGTGGCCGAGGTGTACGCGATGCAGGCCGGGCGCGAGGTGCGGGTGATGGTCCGGCCGGACACGGTGGACGACCTCGGGGCGGAGCTGATCGCCCGGGAGGTGGCCCGGCAGGTCTCGGCGGAGCTGACCTACCCGGGCCAGATCCGGGTGACGGTGGTGCGGGAGAGCCGGGCCACGGCGGTGGCGGGTTAGGGCCTGTCTGGCGGATCTTGCCAGGCGCGCGACGCCGGGCATCCCGCCTGGACGCACGCCCGAATCGCCCAAGTACGTCCAGTACGAGGCCGACTCGGGCGCACGCCCAGCCGGGCGCCCAACGCCGCGCGCTGATCTGCCAAGATCCGCCGGACAGGCCCTAGGCCTTAGCTCTGGCTCGCCGAGTCGACCTGCTGGGGTTCGGGTTCCGGCGCGGTCCCGGGCTCGGGCTCGGGTTCCGGCCCGGGCGGGCCGGCGATCGGGGCCGGGCCGCCGCGGGCGTGGTCGGCGAGGGCCAGGAGGTCCTCGGCGGCGGCGCCCTGGGTGACGCCGACCAGGTGCCCGTCCGGCCGGATCAGCAGGACGGTGTGCGGCCCGGCGCCCGGGTACTCCTCGGTGACCAGCACCTCGGCGGGCACCGGCAGCGCGGCGCAGACCTCGGCGAGCCGGGGCATCAGGCCGGCGCCCAGCCAGTGCTCGGCCGACCAGACCGCGGTGCCGGGGGCGACCAGCAGCAGTAGGAAGGTGGCGCCCAGCCGGGCGTGCAGGTGGTCCGGGGTGCCGTCGGCGGCGAGCACCGGGAGGTCCGGGACGAGTACGCCGGGGGCGGTGGCGGGCAGCAGTTCGCTGAGCGAGGTGGTGCCGCGGGCGCCGCGCTGGACCGGGACCCGGCCGGGGACGCCGGAGGGCGCCGCCGGGTAGGCGGGCGCGCCGCCGAAGCGGCCGCTGCCCAGCTGGCCGTCGGCGAGCATCGGGGCGTGCTTGCGGAAGCCGCCGACCAGCAGTGAGCGGCGGGTCTGCTGCCAGCCGCGCAGCGGGCGCAGCAGCGGCATCGACTGGTCGACGGCGCGCAGCCGGGCGCCGACCGCGCCGCGCCGCTCGGCCTCGTAGCCGTCCAGCAGCGAGCCGCCGGGCTGGGGGCCGCCGGAGTGGAGGTGCCAGGCGAGGGCGAGCCGCCAGGCGAGGTTGTCGGCGTCGCGCAGCCCGTCGGCGAGGTTCTGCATGCCGAGGGCGCCGTGCAGGTGGGCGGCGTCGCCGGCGAGGAAGCAGCGGCCGTTGCGGAAGCGGGCGGCGAGGCGCTGCTGGGCGGTGTGGTCGGCGGCCGCGAGCAGCTCGTAGCGGGGGAGTTCGCCGCACCAGCCGGTGAGGGTGGCGGTGACCCGGGTGAGCAGGGTGTCGCCGGTGACGACGCCGGGCCAGGTGGCGTGCGGGTCGACCTGTTCGGTGGGGGCGGGGCGGCCGGGGGGCAGGCGCCAGTCGATCCGCCAGACGCCGTCGGGCAGCGGGCGGGCGGTGGCCTCGCGGTCGCCGCGCCACGGGGGTTCGCGGTGCAGCCGGGCGCCGTCGAAGGGCAGGTCGACCCGGACGGTGGCGATGGCGTTGCGGTCGACCGCGGGGCGGCCGGGGAAGCGGATCTTCAACAGCTTGCGGACGGCGGAACGGGCGCCGTCGCAGCCGACCAGGTGGCTGCCGCGCCACCAGGTGCTGGAGCCGTCCTGGGTGCCGTGGGTGCGGACGCTGACCCCGTCGCGGTCCTGTTCGAGTTCGACCACCCGGTTCAGCGGGACCAGCCGGACCAGCGGGGTGCCGGTCAGGGCGTCCCGCAGTCCGCGCTGGAGGCGGTGCTGGGGGAGGTGGAAGGTGGGCGAGTCGGTGAGGTCGATCTTCAGCACCTCCTGACGGCGGCGCCAGACCTCGAAGGTGTCCCACAGGGCCGAGTCGGAGACGGCCCGGGAGTAGCCGATCCGGGTCAGGAAGGCGGTGGTGTCGGCGCCGAGGACGACGCTGCGGGGGCCCTCCGGGCAGAGCCCGGAGCCCTCGTCCAGGACGACGGTCGGGACCTCGTGCCGGGCCAGCGCGAGGGCCAGGGCCAGACCGACCGGTCCGGCCCCGACCACGATCACCGGATCCATGCGGGGACCTCCGGGGACGAACCGGCCCATGGGCCGGCGTCAGTTACCGCTGCCGCATATGCCGCGTGGATGCTCCCGGGAGGTGTCACGAAGAGCAATGCAACAGTTCGCCTGGGTGTCCGTCAAGCAGCAGATGAAGTGCGCCGGTTCGCGCCGCGACGGCCACGTGCTTCGATCCACCGCGCGAGCGCGGTCAACAGGAGGCACAGGACGATGTAGATCGGGGCGATCACCAGGACCACGGGGATGTAGGGGAAGCCCGCGGCGTTCAACGGCTGGCTGGCGATCTTCTTGCCCATGAACAGCAGCTCGTTGTACGTGATGATGTAGCCCAGCGAGGTGTCCTTGAGGGTGACGACCAGCTGGCCGATCATCGTCGGCAGCATCGAGCGGACGGCCTGCGGCACCAGGATGCCGGACATCACCTGGGTCTTGCGCATCCCGAGGGCGTACGCCGCCTCGCCCTGGCCGCGCGGCACGGCGTTGACGCCGCTGCGGATGATCTCCGCCTGGACCGCGCCGTTGTACAGGGTGAGGCCGAGCACCAGCGCCCACATCGGGTCCTTGGCGAAGAACGCGTAGTAGAGCGCGACGATCAGGATCAGCAGCGGCATCGCCCGGAAGAACTGGACGACCGAGGTGCAGGTCCAGCGGACCGGCTTGTGGTCGGACAGCTGTCCGGCGGCCAGCAGCGCGCCCAGGGTGAGCGAGAGGGCGGCCGCCAGGCCGAAGGCCTTGAGGGTGGACAGCAGGCCGTCCACGATCATCTGCTGGACGAAGGTGTACTGGAACGGGTCCCACAGGTCGGCGTCGAACTGGCCGTTGTCGGCGAGCGCGGAGACGACGTACCAGAGCAGGCCCGCGATGCCGATCGCCCCGAGGACGCCGAACAGGCGGTAGCGGGCCCGGGCCCGGGGGCCGGGGGTGTCGTAGAGGACGCTCGCCGACGCCTGGCGCTGGAAAACACTCATGCGCCCACCTCGCTGCGCTCGGCAGGGGCATTCGCCCACACGCGCCTCTCGATGATTCGCTCGCTGCGCTCGCTCATCGGGCCACCGCCAGTCGGGATTCCAGGAAACGGAAGAACGAGGCGACCGTCGCGCTGATCAGCAGGTAGGCGCAGGCCACCCAGAAGAAGATCGCGAAGATCGAGTAGCCGCGTTCGGAGAAGGTCTGCTGGGCGCTGTACAGCTCGCCGACGCTGAACGCGCCGGCGATCGCCGAGTTCCTCGGCAGCGCGATGAACACGCTGCTCATCGGGGCCAGCACCGTCCGGGTGGCCTGCGGCAGCACGACCAGGGTGAGGGTCTGGAAGAAGTTCATGCCGAGGCTGCGGGCGGCCTCCGCCTGGCCGAGCGGCACGGTGTTGATGCCGGAGCGGATCACCTCGCAGACGAACGAGGCGGTGTACCCGCCGAGCGCCAGCACCGCGAAGACGAGGTGGCTGAAGTGCACGCCCAGCGGTGGCAGGCCGAAGGTGACGGCGAAGAACAGCAGGGTCAGCGGGGTGTTGCGGAACAGCGTCACCCAGGTCGTGCCGAAGGCGCGCAGGACCGGCACCGGGGAGACCCGGAAGGCCGCCAGCAGGGTGCCCAGCAGCAGGGCGAGCAGGGCGCTGAGCGCGCTCAGCTCGATCGTCTGCAGGAAGCCGTCGCGGAACAACGCGAAGTTGTCCTGCTCGAACAGGAACCCCATCCGGCGGCCCTCCTCTCACAGATGGTCAGGGGCGGACAGTGTGCGGATCAGTAGCGGTCGAGGGTCGGGACCGCCGGGGCGGCCGAGCCGGACGCCCCGAGGGTGGCGTCGTAGGCCTTCTTCCAGTCGCCGTTGTCCTCGTGGGCCTTGAGGGCGTCGCTGATCGCGTCCCGCAGCGCCTTGTCGTCCTTGTTGAGGCCGACGCCGTAGTTCTCCTTGGTGAAGGGCTTGCCGACGACCCTGAGCTTGGGGGCGTACTTGGAGGCGTAGCCGTTGAGGATCGCGTCGTCGGTGGTGACCGCGTCGACCTCGCCGGAGAGCAGCTTCTCGACGCAGGCCGAGTAGGTGTCGAACTGGGTGATCTTCGGGTTGTACTGCTGGATGTTCTTGATCGAGGTCGAGCCGGTGGCGGTGCAGACGTTCTTGCCGCTGATGCTCTCCGGGCCGGTGATCGAGGTGTTGTCCTTCTTCACCAGGAAGTCCTGGCCGGCGATGTAGTACGGGCCGGCGAAGGAGACCGTCTTCTTGCGCTCCTCGTTGATGCTGTAGGTGCCGACGTAGAAGTCGATCTGGCCCTTGGCGATGGCCGGCTCGCGCTGCGAGGAGACCAGGGTCTGCCACTTGATCTGCTGCGGGGTGAAGCCGAGGTCGGCGGCGACCATCTTGGCGATCTCGATGTCGAAGCCGCTGCGGTCGCCGCTGGCGACGTCCTCCCAGCCGAGGTTCGGCTGGTCGGCCTTGGCGCCGATGATCAGCTGGCCGCGCTTCTTGGCCTCGGCCAGCACCGCGGAGTCGATCTTGACGTCGGTCTTGACCGTGTAGGTCGGCAGCGCCGGGGCGTTGCTGGCGCTCGCCGCGTTGTTGGAGGCGGCGGGGGTGCCGTCCTTGCCGCAGGCGGCGGTGGCGGTGAGCGCGACGGCACAGAGCGCCACGGCGAGGGTGCGGGAAGTCCTCATGAGGGTTGGTCTCCTGGGGCTGGGCCACGGTGTCGACCGGGCTCTGGCGTCTGGAAGTCGGTACACGTGCGGGGTCGGCCGGCGTCCTTGCCGGCGGCGGCCCCGGTGGTCTGGGAGGCGGTCCTGAACGGTCCCGGCCGGTTGCGGCCGGCCCCGGGCGTCAGTGGTGGAGGATCTTGGAGAGGAAGTCCTTGGCGCGGTCGGAGCGCGGCGCGGTGAAGAAGGCGTCCGGGGTGTTCTGCTCGACGATCTTCCCGTCGGCCATGAACAGCACCCGGTTGGCGGCGGAGCGGGCGAAGCCCATCTCGTGGGTGACCACGACCATGGTCATGCCGTCGGCGGCCAGCTGGCGCATGACCTCCAGCACCTCGTTGACCATCTCCGGGTCGAGCGCCGAGGTCGGCTCGTCGAAGAGCATCACCTTCGGCTTCATCGCCAGCGCCCGGGCGATCGCCACGCGCTGCTGCTGGCCGCCGGAGAGCTGGGCCGGGAACTTGTCCGCCTGGGCCCCGACGCCGACCCGGTCGAGCAGCTCGCGGGCGGTCTTCTCGGCGTGCCCGCGGAGCACCTTGCGCACCTTGACCTGCGCCAGGACGACGTTCTCCAGCACGGTCTTGTGCGCGAAGAGGTTGAAGCTCTGGAAGACCATGCCGACCTCGGCGCGCAGCCGCGCCAGCTCCCGGCCCTCGGCGGGCAGCGGGCGGCCGGACAGGGTGATCTCCCCGGAGTCGATGGTCTCCAGCCGGTTGATCGTCCGGCAGAGCGTGGACTTGCCCGACCCGGAGGGGCCGATCAGCACCACGACCTCGCCCTGGCGGATCTCCAGGTCGATGTCCTGGAGCACGTGCAGCGCGCCGTAGTGCTTGTTGACCTTGTTCAGCACGACCAGCGGGGCGGCTGCGGGGGTGGAGTCCTCGACCGGGCTCTCGGACATCGCGCCTGCTCCCTACTGTGTCGAACTGGGGTGAACCCTGCCTGCCCGGGAAGTTCCAACTCCCTTGGGCGGCAATGGTGATAAGAAATCCGGGAGCCGCGACCGGCGGAGCCGCAGCCCCCGGTGGGGCGACCATAGGAGCGGTGACGGTGCCCCGTCAGCCGATCTGAGCGGAACTTGAGGATCACGAAACGGCCACGCGATCCGTACGTACTGTTCGCGAGTGCGTCGACGGGGCATGTCACAGCGGGGATCCGTGCCGGTGCTCGCCGTCCCCCGCGAGCCCGGTCCGCGGGCGAACCTGGCGCCGGGCCGCCCGCTGGCCCATACTGCGCAGGACCGGTCCCGGACCGATCGGTCCGGTGATCACAAGGGGGAAGGAGGAGAACAGGATGCGACTGCTGCTCGTCGAGGACGACGAACGCGTGGCCGCGGCACTGGTCGCGGTGCTCGGCCGGCACGGCTTCCAGGTGCGGCACGCCCGCAGCGGGCACGAGGCGCTGGACGCCCTGGTGCCGGACGGCAACGACCCGTACCGCGTCGTGCTGCTCGACCTCGGGCTGCCCGACCGCGACGGCTTCGAGGTGTGCAGCCGGATCCGGGCCGGCAGCGGAGTCCCGGTGATCATGGTGACCGCCCGCGCCGACATCCGCTCCCGGATCCACGGTCTCAACCTGGGCGCCGACGACTACGTCACCAAGCCGTACGACATGGGCGAACTGCTCGCCCGCATCCACGCCGTCGCCCGCCGCGGCGCCCAGCCGTCCTCGGTCGCGGTGCCCGCGCCCGACGCCGTGCCGCAGCAGCGCGGCCCGCTGGAGTCCCGCGGCATCCGGATCGACCGCGAGCGCCGCCGGGTCAGCGTGGACGGCCGCGACGTGCCGCTCACCCGCAAGGAGTTCGACCTGCTGGCGCTGCTCGCCCAGAGCCCCGGCGTGGTCTACCGGCGCGAGCAGATCTTCAGCGAGGTCTGGCGCAGCGGCTGGGAGGGCAACGGCCGCACCCTGGAGGTGCACATCGGCTCGCTGCGCAACAAGCTGGCGCTGCCCGGCCTGGTCGAGGCCGTGCGCGGCGTCGGCTACCGGCTGATCCCCGACTCCCCGGCCTCCCCCGGGTCCGACCGGACCCCGCCCGCCCCCGCGGAGCACTGACCGCACGTGCGCACCCGCCTGCTCGGCATCCTGATCGCCCTCATGCTCTGCGTCCTGGCCGCCCTGGGGCTGCCGCTCGCGGCGGCGTTCGCGGCGGCCGAGCAGAGCAGGGTGGTGGTCGACCGGCTCGACGACGCCGCCCGCTTCGCCCAGGACCTGCCCACCTCCGGCGCCACCCTGGACTCCGCCCGCAAGGGCGACCCGGAGCCCGCCCCCGGCGACCTCAGCCGGCGGCACGCGATCGCCACCGAGGTCCAGCGCTACTACGACCTGTACGGCGTCCGCCTCGGCATCTTCCAGCGCGACGGCACGTCGATAGCGGTCGCCCCCCGCGACTGGGGGGTGCCCGCCGTCGGCTGGGGCGCCCAGGCCTTCCAGGAGGCGTTGGACGGGCGGCGCAGCCACAACCCGCCGCAGGTCTGGCCGTGGACCGAGGACCGGACGATCACCGTCGCCGCCCCCGTGGTGCGCGACGGCGACGTGGTCGCGGTGGTGCTGAGCGAGTCGCCGACCGGGGCGCTGCGGGCCCGGGTGCTGCACAAGTGGCTGGTGCTGGCCGGCGGCGAGGCGGCCGCGATGGCCGTCGCCGTGCTGCTGGCCGTCCGGCTCACCGAGTGGGTGCTGCGCCCCGTCCGCACCCTCGACCGGGCCACCCACGACATCGCCACCGGCCGGATGGCCGCCCGGGTCGCCCCCGGCGGCGGGCCGCCCGAACTCCAGCGGCTGGCACGCTCGTTCAACGAGATGGCGGACCACGTGGTGCACGCCATGGACCAGCAGAAGGCCTTCGTCGCGGACGCCTCGCACCAGCTGCGCAATCCGCTCTCGGCCCTGCTGCTGCGGGTCGAGGTGCTCGGCCTGGAGCTGCCCGAGGGGCACGAGGAGGAGCTCAGCGGCGTCCGGGAGGAGGGCACCCGGCTGGCCCGGGTGCTGGACGACCTGCTCGGGCTGGCCACCGCCGAGCACGCCCGCCCCGAACCCGAGCAGACCGACCTCGCCCGGCTGACCCTCGCCCGGGTGGACGGCTGGCGGCAGGTCGCCGAGCAGCGCGGGATCGAGCTGCGCTGGGACGGCCCGGCGCTGGCGATCGGGATGGCCGACCCGATCGGCTTCGGCTCCGCGCTGGACGCCGTCCTGGACAACGCGCTCAAGTTCGGCCCGGCCGGCAGCCAGGTGCTGTTGCGGGTCTCGGTGTTCCGGGACGAGGTCGCGGTGACCGTCAGCGACACCGGGCCCGGGCTGACCGAGGACGAGCTCGCCCGGGCCGGGGACCGGTTCTGGCGCAGCGCGCGGCACCAGAACGTGGACGGCTCCGGACTGGGCCTGTCCATCGCCCGCACCCTGCTGGCGGCGGGCGGCGGCTCGCTCGGCTTCGCCCCGGTCCGGCCGACCGGGCTCGCGGTGACGCTGGCGGTGCCGCGGCCGGGACGGCCGTAGCACCCGGGGCCGCCACGGCCTGCCGCGGCTCCTGCGGCTCCTGCGGCTCCTAGGGTTTCACCGAGCGGTAGTAGCGCGCGGCGCCCGTGTGCAGCGGGAGCGGGTCGGTGTAGACGGCGGTGCGCAGGTCGACCAGCTGGGCGGCGTGCACCTGGGCGCCGATCTGGTCCCGGCTGTCGATCACCGCCCGGGTCATCCCCTCCACCAGCCCCGGGTCCACGTCGTCCCGGGTGACCAGCAGGTTGGGCACGGCCATGGTGGCGACGGCGTCCTTGGGCTCGGCGTTCGGGTAGGTGCCCTTGGGCATGGTGGCCGCCCGGTAGGCGTCGACGCCGTCGCCCTCGGCCTTGTGCAGGGCCTCGGACAGGTCGCCCAGCGGGACGACCCGGATCCGCATGTGGTCGGAGAGGTCGGTGAGCGCGCTGGTCGGCAGGCCGCCGGACCAGAAGAAGGCGTCGATCTTGTGGTCGCGCAGCTCGTCCGAGCCGTCGCTGACGCCCCCGGGGACGGGGGTGATGTCGTGGTCCGGGTCCAGGCCGGCCGCGGTCAGCAGCCGCCTGGTGACCAGGTTCACCCCGGACTGCGGCAGGCCGACCCCCACCCGCAGGCCCTTGAGGTCGGCGGTGCGGTGCACCGGGGAGTCCGCCGGGACGATCAGCTGCAGGTAGTCGTCGTACAGCCGGGCGATCGCCCGGAGCCGGTCCTTGCCCTGGCCCTGGTAGGCGGCGACCGCGTCGGCGGTGGCGATCGCGAAGGTGTCCTTGCCGTCGATCACCCGGCGGAGGTTGTCCACCGAGCCCTCGGAACTGTCCAGGGCCAGCCGCACCCCCGGCATGGTCTGCGAGACGTGGCTCTGCAGCAGCTGCCCGTACCGGTCGTAGACGCCGCGCGGGACGCCGGTCGCGAAGCGGGTCTCCCCGCGCGGGTAGCCGGGCGAGCGGCCCGCGGACAGCCACCAGCCGCCGAACCCGGCCACCAGCAGCACCAGGACCAGCACGGTCCGCCACAGCGGGCTGCGGGCCGCGCGGCGGACGGCGGCGCCGAGTCGTGACGGATCGGTGGGGGTCATGCAGGGATAGTGCCAGGCGCCCGGGCCGAACGGGAGGGGAACGACCGGTGGAAAGCTCGGGGAGCCGTTCCGCGAAGATCCGGGGAAAGGCGGTCCGCGGCTGCCCGTACCCTGGTCTGGTGAGCGGTGAGAGCGGATTGAAGAGCTACAAGGTCGTCACGCACGGCTGCCAGATGAACGTCCACGACTCCGAGCGGCTGTCCGGCCTGCTGGAGGACGCGGGGTACGTCAAGGCCGGTGCCGAGGGCGACCCGGACCTGGTCGTGTTCAACACCTGCGCGGTGCGCGAGAACGCCGACAACAAGCTGTACGGCAACCTCGGGCAGCTCGCGCCGGTCAAGGGCCGCCACCAGGGCATGCAGATCGCCGTCGGCGGCTGCCTGGCCCAGAAGGACCGCGAGTCCATCGTCAAGCGCGCCCCCTGGGTCGACGTGGTGTTCGGCACCCACAACATCGGGCACCTGCCGGCGCTGCTGGAGCGGGCCGCGGTCGAGCGCAAGGCCCAGGTCGAGATCCTGGAGTCGCTGGAGACCTTCCCCTCCACGCTGCCCACCCGCCGCGAGTCGGCGTACGCGGCCTGGGTCGCGATCTCGGTCGGCTGCAACAACACCTGCACCTTCTGCATCGTCCCGGCGCTGCGCGGCAAGGAGGAGGACCGCCGCCCCGGCGACGTCCTCGCCGAGATCGAGGCGCTGGTCGACGAGGGCGTCATCGAGGTGACCCTGCTCGGCCAGAACGTCAACGCCTACGGTTCCGACCTGGGCGACCGCGAGGCCTTCTCCAAGCTGCTGCGCGCCGCCGGGCAGATCGAGGGCCTGGAGCGGATCCGCTTCACCTCGCCGCACCCGCGCGACTTCACCGACGACGTGATCGCCGCGATGGCCGAGACCCCGAGCGTGATGCACCAGCTGCACATGCCGCTGCAGTCCGGCTCGGACCAGGTCCTCAAGGCGATGCGCCGCTCGTACCGGCAGGACCGTTTCCTCGGGATCATCCGCAAGGTCCGCGAGGCGATGCCGGACGCGGCGATCTCCACCGACATCATCGTCGGCTTCCCCGGCGAGACCGAGGAGGACTTCGAGCAGACGATGCACGTCGTCCGCGAGGCCCGCTTCACCAACGCCTTCACCTTCCAGTACTCCAAGCGCCCCGGCACCCCCGCCGCGGAGATGGCCGACCAGGTGCCCAAGGAGGTCGTCCAGGCCCGCTACGACCGGCTGATCGCGCTCCAGGAGGAGATCTCCTGGGACGAGAACAAGAAGCAGGTCGGCCGCACCCTGGAGATCCTGGTCGCCGAGGGCGAGGGCAAGAAGGACGACAGGACCCAGCGTCTGTCCGGCCGCGCCCCCGACAACCGACTGGTCCACTTCACCCGGCCGGACGAGCCGGTGCGCCCCGGCGACGTGGTGACCGTCGAGATCACCTACGCGGCCCCGCACCACCTGCTGGCCGAGGGCCCGACCCTCGGGGTGCGCCGCACCCGGGCCGGCGACGCCTGGGAGAAGCGCCAGGCCAAGCCGGCCGACAAGCCGGCGGGCGTCATGCTCGGCCTGCCGAAGATCGGCGCCCCGGCCGAGCTGCCGTCGGCCGCCCCGGCGGGCGGCGCCTGCTGCGGCGACTGACCCGTGTGACGGAGGCCGAACGGCCCGGCCGGAGCGAGCGCGCGAGTCGCGGCTCGGAGC
>NZ_JBHZCY010000111.1:0-31273 GCF_042786665.1 Kitasatospora sp. NPDC059146
ACCAAGGGCTCAGGCGCCGTCCAGCGACCTCCCAGGAAGCGGCCGTTCCTGGGACCGGCGCTCATCGGGCGGAACTGTCAGGAAACGGTCAGGCCAGTTCCAGGGCCAGGTAGAAGTCCACCCGGTCCTCCAGGCGGGAGAGGTCCCGCCCGGTCAGCTCCTCGATCCGGCCGATCCGGTAGCGCAGGGTGTTCACGTGGACGTGCAGCTGCCCGGCGCAGCGGGTCCAGGAGCCGTCCGAGCGCAGGAAGGCCTCCAGGGTGCGGACCAGGTCCGCCTGGTGCTCGATGTCGTACGCGATCACCTTGTCCAGCAGCCGGCTGCGGAAGGCCCGGCGGACCTCGTCCGGGACGGCGGCCAGCAGCAGCACGTGCGAGGCCAGCTCCTCGGGGCCCGCGACGCAGACCCGGCCGACCCGGGCGGCGGCGATCCGGCGGGCGTGCCGGGCCTCCTCCAGGGCACCGCGCAGGCCGCCGGCCTCGGAGGCGGGGGCGGAGACGCCGAGGGTGATCCGGCCCTCCGAGCCCAGCCCGGCCTCCAGCGGGGCGAGCAGCTCGCGCAGGGTGTCGGCGGGCACCGGGGAGTCCAGCGCGGGCAGCACCACCACGGCGCCGTTGCCCGCCCCGGCGACCAGGGCGCGGTCGCTGGTGCCGCCGAGCGCCTCCTCCAGCACGGCCCGCACGGTGCCCTCGGGCAGGCCGGTGCCCTCGGCGCTGAGCACCAGCCAGGAGGCCTCCTGGACGGGGGACTTGGGCTCGTGGCTCTCGTAGCGGGCGGCCATCGCCGAGGAGGCGTACAGGGTGCGGCTGATCTCGGCCGGGTCGGCGTCGCGGCGCAGCAGGGCGAGCAGTTCGTCGGCCAGCCGGCGGCGCAGCCGGCGGCCCTCGTCCCGGCGGTGGCGCTCGGCGGCGACCAGCCGGGCCAGGTTCTCGGCGAGCTGCTGGCGCTTGGTGGTCCACTCGGTGACGTCGCCGGCCACCGCGAGCACCCAGTCGACGAGCGGCGCCTCGTGCTCGGCGGAGGCCGCGGCGGGCAGCAGCGAGTAGGCGCCGCCGGCCAGTCGGGCCCGGTGCGGGGGGCGGCGGCGCTGGCGCTGGGCGGCGAGGTGGGCGCGGACCAGCTGGTCGCGGTCCTCGGCGGTGAGCCGGTCGGCCGGGCCGGCGATCACCGCGCCGGTCGGGGTGAGCACCCAGCAGTCCAGGTCGAGGTCGCCGCCGAGCAGGTCCAGCACGGCGTCCAGTCCGCCGCCGCCGGCCGCCGAGACCAGCAGCCGGTGCCGGTCGACCAGGGCGGCGAGGTCGGCCGCGCGGTCGGCGGAGACCTGACGGCCGATGAACTCGGTGACGGTGCCGAAGGCGATGTCGTCGGGCACGGCCAGCAGCGGCATCCGGTGCCGGCGACAGGCCTCGACCAGGTCCTCGGGCACCGGGCCGACCTCGGCCTCGCCGGCCGCCAGGGCGACCGCGCCGCCGGCCGCGATGGTCCGCACGAAGCGCTCGGAGTCGGCGGGGCCGCCGCGCCAGAGCATCCCGGTGAGCACCAGCTCGCCGCCGTGCAGGTAGCGGCCGGGGTCGTGCAGGTCCGTGGTCATCACGCCGCTGACCTGCCGGTCCAGCTCCTCCTCCGCCGCGAGCAGGCGCAGTCGGGGGGCGCCGGGGGCGAGCAGGTCACGGACACGCATCCGCGGACTCCTATCGGGGGCAGGAACAGGGTGGCAGGGCGGGGTGGAAGCGGGGGTCGGAGCAGGGTGGGAACGGGGGTGGAAGCGGTGGTGGAGGCGGTGGTGGAGGCGGGGGTGGAAGCGGGGATCGGGGGCCTGGACGGGGGGTGGGGGCTGCCGGGTACGCCGTCCGGGGGTGACAGTGTGCCCGAACATCCGTGCTCGGCGTTACGTACCAGCGGGCCGCCGGGTCACGGGCCCGTAGCCCGCGAATCACGGCCGGATTACGGTCGTAGGTAGCACTCGGCGAACACCTGGGCTGCGGATTCTCCTGCTTAGAGGAACGTACAGGATGCCGGGCGGGCTCACAGCCGGGGCTTCATGCCATCGGTGACTGCCAGTGGGCCGCGTCACAGGAGTTCACTGGGCGACACGCCGCCGGACACCCGGTCGGCGAAGACCTGAGGAGAAACCCGCATGGAGTTCCTTCGGCCCGCCACCTGGGACGAGGCTCTCGCGGCGAAGGCTGAGTACCCGACCGCGCTGCCCATCGCGGGCGGCACGGACGTCATGGTCGAGCTGAACTTCGACGTGCACCGGCCATCCGCGATTCTCGACCTGAACCGCGTCACCGAGCTCACCGAATGGACGAACGACGGCAGCGTCGTCCGACTCGGCGCCTCCGTCCCGTACGCCCGGATCATCTCGGAGCTGTCCGGGCCGCTGCCCGGGCTCGCCCTCGCGGCCCACACCGTCGGCTCGCCGCAGATCCGCAACCGCGGCGGCGTCGGCGGCAACCTCGGCGGCGCCTCCCCGGCCGGTGACGCGCACCCGGCGCTGCTGGCGGCCGGGCGGGACGTCTTCGTCGAGGCGGCCTCGGTGCGCGGCACCCGGCTGATCCCGATCGACGAGTTCTACGTCGGCGTGAAGCGCAACAGCCTGGAGGCCGACGAGCTGATCCGGGCCGTGCACATCCCGGTCGCGGACGGCCCTCAGCAGTTCTCGAAGATCGGCACCCGCAACGCGATGGTGATCGCGGTCTGCGCCTTCGGCTTCGCCCTTCACCCGAAGAACGGCACCGTCGGCACCGGTATCGGTTCGGCTGCCCCCACGCCGCGCCGCGCCGTCGAGGCCGAGGAGTACCTGCGGGACGTGCTCGCCGAGCGCGGGCTCTGGGAGTCCGGGGAGCTGCTGGGCACCGAGGTGATCCAGCGCTTCGGCGAGCTGGTCAAGGCCGCCGCCTCCCCCATCGACGACGTCCGCGGCACCGCCGACTACCGGCGGCACGCGCTGGCCGTGATGGCCCGCCGCACCCTCACCTGGTGTTGGAACGACTACAGCAAGCAGATCAGGAGCGCGGCATGAAGGTCACGTTCACCGCCAACGGCAAGCCGGTCGAGGCCGACGACGTGTGGGAGGGCGAGAGCCTGCTCTACGTGCTGCGCGAGCGCGTCGGCCTGCCCGGCTCGAAGAACGCCTGCGAGCAGGGCGAGTGCGGCTCCTGCACCGTCTACCTGGACGGCGTGCCGGTCTGCTCCTGCCTGGTCGCCGCCGGCCAGGTGCAGGACCGCGAGGTGCGCACGGTCGAGGGCCTGGCCGAGGAGAACGGCGAGCTGGGCCTCGTCCAGCAGGCGTTCGTCGACGCCGGGGCCGTCCAGTGCGGCTTCTGCACCCCGGGGCTGCTGGTGCAGACCGACGCCCTGCTGGAGCAGGACGCCCAGCCGAGCGACAACGACATCCGCGAGGCGCTGTCCGGCAACCTGTGCCGCTGCACCGGCTACGAGAAGATCATGGACGCGGTGCGGCTCGCCTCCGCCCGCAAGTGCTCGGGCAAGGGGGCTTCGGCATGACCACGCGGACCATCCAGGGCCAGAAGAACCTGCAGAACATCAACCAGGCCTCGAAGGACGGCATCGGCGGCTCGCCGCTGCGCCCGGACGGCAACCTGAAGGTCAAGGGCGAGTTCGCCTACTCCTCGGACATGTGGCACGAGGACATGCTCTGGGGCATGGCGCTGCGCTCGCCGCACCCCCGGGCCAACATCCTCTCGGTGGACATCTCCGAGGCGCTCAAGGTGCCCGGCGTCCACGCGGTGCTCACCCACGAGGACATCCCCGGCGCCAAGTACTACGGCCTGGAGATCCAGGACCAGCCGGCCCTGGCCATCGACAAGATCCGCTACCACGGCGAGGCGATCGCCCTGGTCGCCGCCGACCACCCGGAGACCGCCCGGCGCGCGGTGAAGAAGATCAAGGTCGAGTACGAGGTGCTCACCCCGATCGTCACCGAGGAGCAGTGCCTGGACCCGCAGACCCACGGGTACGTGCACGAGCCGCACGAGTACAAGTCCCACGCGTACGGCAACATCTGCCACGAGCAGCGGCTGGTCTCCGGCCTCGGCGTGACCGACGAGGTGCGGGCGCTGGCGGACGTCATCGTCAGCGGCGACTACGAGGTCGGCATGCAGGACCAGGCCTTCCTCGGCCCCGAGTCCGGCCTGGCCGTGCCCGCCGAGGACGGCGGCATCGACCTCTACATCGCCACCCAGTGGCTGCACGTGGACCGCGAGCAGATGGCCCCGGTGCTGGACCTGCCCGAGGAGAAGGTCCGGCTCACCCTGGCCGGCGTCGGCGGCGCCTTCGGCGGCCGCGAGGACATCTCGATGCAGATCCACGCCTGCCTGCTGGCCCTGCACACCGGCAAGCCGGTCAAGATCGTGTACTCCCGGGACGAGTCCTTCTACGGCCACGTCCACCGCCACCCGGCGCGGATGCACTACGAGCACGGCGCCACCCGCGACGGCAAGCTGGTCTTCGCCGACTGCCGGATCGTGCTGGACGGCGGCGCCTACGCCTCCGCCTCCCCCGCCGTCGTCGGCAACGCGGCCTCGCTCGGACACGGCCCGTACGTGATCCCGAACGTGAAGATGCACGCCATCGCGCTCTACAGCAACAACCCGTCCTGCGGGGCGATGCGCGGCTTCGGGGCCGTCCAGGCGGCCTTCGGCTACGAGACCCAGATGGACAAGCTGGCCGTCGAACTCGGTATGGACCCGGTCGAGTTGCGGCAGCTGAACGCCATGTCGGAGGGCGACTTCATGCCCACCGGCCAGCAGATCGACTCCCCCGCCCCGGTGGCCGAACTGCTGCGGCGGGCCAAGGAGATGCCGCTGCCGCCGCCGCTGGACACCGAGCACCTCGACGTGCGCTCGCTGCCCGGAGCACTCTCCAACACCTCGCACGGCGAGGGCATCGTGCGCGGGGTCGGCTACTCGGTCGGCATCAAGAACGTCGGCTTCTCCGAGGGCTTCGACGACTACTCCACCGCCCGGGTGCGCCTGGAGGTGATCGGCGGCGAGCCGGTCGCCATGGTGCACACCGCGATGGCGGAGGTCGGCCAGGGCGGCGTCACCGTGCACGCCCAGATCGCCCGCACCGAGCTGGGCGTCGAGCAGGTCACCATCCACCCGGCCAACACCGAAGTGGGATCGGCCGGTTCGACCTCCGCCTCGCGCCAGACGTACATGACCGGCGGCGCCGTGAAGATCGCCGCCGAGGCCGTCCGGCGGGAGCTGATCGAGAAGGGCCGGCGCCGCTACGGCTGGACCCACAAGGACATCACGCTGACCGGCGGCAAGGTCGTCTCGGAGAGCGCCGGCGTGCTGGTGCCCATGGTGGACCTGCTCGGCGACGAGGCCATCGACCTCACCCGCGAGCACCACCACCGGCCGACCCAGGCCTTCGACAAGGAGACCGGCCAGGGCTTCGGCCACGTCCAGTACACCTTCTGCGCCAACCGCGCCGTGGTGGACGTGGACGTCGAACTCGGCCTGGTCAAGGTGGTCGAGCTGACCGCCGTCCAGGACGTCGGCAAGGCGCTCAACCCGCTCTCCGTGGTCGGCCAGATCCAGGGCGGCTGCACCCAGGCCCTCGGCCTGGCCGTGATGGAGGAGATCATCGTCCGGGACGGGAAGGTGCGCAACGCCTCCTTCACCGACTACCTGATCCCCACCATCCTGGACACCCCGCCGATCCCGGTGGACGTCCTCGAACTGCCCGACCCGCACGCCCCGTACGGGCTGCGCGGCGTCGGCGAGGCGCCGACCGTGTCGGCGACCCCCTCGATCGTGGCGGCGATCCGCAACGCGACCGGACTCGCGCTCAACCGGATCCCGGTCCGGCCGGAACACCTGACCACCGAACAGCCCGGCTGACAGCGGGAGTTCGACCAGCTCGGTTCGACCGGTGAGGTTCGACCGGTGAGGTTCGACCGGTGAGGCCTACCACGGCCGTACTTCCCGGGGCGGCGACACGTCTTCCCCGCCGCCCCGGGACCCCCACATCCGCTGCCCTGCCCACGCCGGGGTTCCGCAGTGGTGCGCACCACCCGCACCTGCACCACCACGCACCACCCTCACGCACCACCCCATCCGCACCGCTGGCACTCCCCGACGAGTGCCTCCAGTGAGTCGATACCGTCCCCCTGTGCCAACTTCGTTGACTGGCAGTCAGGTCGGCTCGCCCACCCCAACCCCCTTTGACACTTGGGAGTGGACATGACCAGGATCCCCACGGAGCCCGGCACCACTGAAGCAGACAGACCCGCCGAGGACGAGACCCACCCCTCGCCCTCGACAGCAGAGCCCAAGGGCGCGCTCGACGCGTACTTCAAGATCTCGGCCCGCGGCTCGACCCTCGCCAACGAACTACGCGGTGGCCTCACCACGTTCATGGCGATGGCGTACATCATCCTGCTCAACCCGCTGATCCTCAGTGGCGCGGACGTCACCGGCGCCAAGCTCGACCACGCCGCGCTGACCACCGCCACCGCCCTCGCGGCCGCCGTCACCACCATCCTGATGGGCGTGGTCGGCAACGTGCCGCTCGCCCTGGCGGCCGGCCTCTCCGTCTCCGGCGCGGTCTCCGCACTCGTCGTACCGCACACCACCTGGCCCCAGGCCATGGGCCTGTGCGTGATCTACGGCCTGCTGATCGTGCTGCTGGTGGTCTCCGGACTGCGCGAGAAGATCATGAACGGCATCCCCCTGCCGCTCAAGCACGCGATCACCATCGGCATCGGCCTGTTCGTCACCATCATCGGGCTCTACAAGGCCGGCTTCGTGCACACCGGCGGCCCCACCCCGCTGTCGCTCGGCCCCTTCGGCGAGCTCTCCGGCTGGCCCGTCCTGATCTTCTGCCTCACCGTGCTCACGATCTTCGTGCTGATGGCGCGCGGCGTGCGCGGCGCGATCCTGATCGGCATCGCCGGCGGCACCGTGGTCGCCGTCGTCGTCAACAAGCTCGCCGACCTCCCCGCCAAGGCCTGGGGCAACTCCGCCCCGGTGTGGCCCGGAAGCCCCGTCGCCGCCCCCGACTTCAGCCTCTTCGGCCACGTCGACCTGTTCGGCGCCTTCGGCGGCAAGGGCCTCGGCGCGATCAGCGCCTCGGTGGCCGTGTTCACCCTCGTGCTGGCCGGCTTCTTCGACGCGATGGCCACCATCATCGGCGTCGGCACCGAGGCCGGGCTCGCCGACAAGCAGGGCCGGATGCCCGGCCTGTCCAAGGCCCTGTTCATCGACGGCGCCGGCGGCGCGGTCGGCGGCCTGGCCGGCGCCTCCGGACAGACCGTCTTCGTCGAGTCCGCCACCGGCGTCGGCGACGGCGCCCGCACCGGCCTCGCCTCCACCGTCACCGGCGGCCTGTTCGCCCTGATGCTGTTCTTCTCGCCGCTGGCCGGCATCGTCCCGGTCGAGGTCGCCTCCGCCGCCCTCGTGGTGATCGGCTCGATGATGATGAGCCAGGCCCGGCACATCGACTGGTCCGACCGCGAGGTCGCCATCCCGGCCTTCCTCACCTGCGTGCTGATGCCGTTCACCTACAGCATCACCGCGGGCGTCGCCGCCGGCGTCATCTCCTACTCGGTGATCAAGGCCGGCCAGGGCAAGTGGCGCGAGCCCGGCCTGCTGATGTGGATCCTCACCGCGGTGTTCGTCGTGTACTTCGCGCTCAGCCCCGTCAAGTCCTGGCTGGGCGTGCACTGAGTGCCCTTCTGATCATCACCGCCGCCGTACGGGATCGTTTCCCGTACGGCGGCGTCTCCCGCTACTGTCGAAACGTGTAAGGAGCATCCGACATGCAGGACATCGCCGAGCAGTTGCAGGCCTGGCACGCGTCCGGGCGCTCCTTCGCCGTGGCCACCGTCGTCGGCGTCTCCGGCAGCGCCCCGCGCGACCCCGGGGCGGCCCTGGCCGTCGACGCCGCCGGGGAGGCCGTCGGCAGCGTCTCCGGCGGCTGCGTCGAAGGCGCCGTCTACGAGCTCTGCCAGGCCGCGATCGAATCCGGCGAACCCGTCCTGGAACGCTTCGGCTACAGCGACGAGGACGCCTTCGCCGTCGGCCTGACCTGCGGCGGGATCCTGGACGTGTTCGTCCAGCCGATCGTGCCCGGCACCGACCCGGGCCTGGACACCGGCCTGCGCCACATCGCCGACGGCACGCCCGTCGCCCTCGCCCGGGTGATCGACGGCCCGGCCGGACTCGTCGGCGCCACCCTCGCCGTCACCGCCGACGCACAGCACGGCGCGCTCAGCGTCGGACCGTCCACCGTCGGCGCCCTCGAACGCGCCCTCGTCGCCGAGGCCCGGGCCATGCTCGACGCCGGACGCACCGGACGGATCGTGCTCGGCCTCGACGGCCGGCCCTGCGACGAACAGGAACAGGGGACGGTCACCTGCTTCGTCGAGTCCTACGTGCCCGCGCCCCGGATGCTCGTCTTCGGCGCGATCGACTTCGCCGCCGCCGTCGTACGGATCGGCAAGTTCCTCGGCTACCACGTCACCGTCTGCGACGCCCGGCCCGTCTTCGCCACCACCCGGCGCTTCCCCGAGGCCGACGAGGTCGTCGTCGACTGGCCGCACCGCTACCTGGACTCCCAGCTCGGCCGGATCGACGGCCGCACCGTGCTCTGCGTGCTCACCCACGACGCCAAGTTCGACGTCCCGCTGCTCGAACGCGCCCTGCGCCTCCCGGTCGGCTACGTCGGCGCCATGGGCTCCCGGCGCACCCACCGCGACCGGCAGGCCAAGCTCCGCGACGCCGGCCTCACCGACGCCGAACTCGCCCGGCTGCGCTCCCCCATCGGCCTCGACCTCGGCGCCCGCACCCCCGAGGAGACCGCCGTCTCGGTCGCCGCCGAGATCATCGCCCACCGCCGCGGCGGCAGCTGCCTGCCGCTGAGCGCCGGCAACGGACCGATCCACCACGACACCGCCGCCCCGCTGCCGGCCGAGGATCCCGTCGAGCGGCGCTCGCCGCACGCGGCGTGACGCCCTCCCGCGTCCGGCCACTCGCTGCGACCGTCCGGGTGACGTTGCGGACGGTAGTCGGCAGCGGGAGGCTGGAGGTGCGGACTCACCCCGAGCCCGGGGAAGGAGCGGGGACCATGCGCGCCCTGCTGGATGTCACCCTCGACACCGCTGCCTCCAACAAGCTCATCGCCGACGGCTCGATGGGCGCCGAACTGGAACGCGTCCTCGGCGAACTCAAGCCCGAGGCCTCGTACTTCTTCGCCAGCGGCGACGGCCGCCGCGGCATGCTGCTCGTCGTGGACGTACCGGACGAGGCCTCCGTCGTCGCGATCTGCGAGCCGTTCTGGCTGCGACTCGAAGCGAACGTGGACGTCCGCATCTGCATGAACGCCGACGACCTGCGCGAGGGGCTGCGGCGGCTCACCCCGGCCTGAACCCGGCTACCCGATCCGGTACGGCGGCTCGGCTCAGTCGGCCAGCGCCAGCTTGAGGCCGAAGCCCACCACCACCGCACCGGTCACCCGGTCCATCACCCGCCGGGCGGCCGGGCGGCGCAGCCAGCCCCGCAGTACCCGGGCGAAGCCGACCAGGACCGTCGACCACAGCACGCCCTCCACCACGTGCACGCCGGTCAGCGCCACCCCGGCGGCGAAGTGCGGGGCCCCGGAGGGGATGAACTGCGGCAGCACCGCCACGTAGAACACCCCGACCTTGGGATTCAGCAGATTGGTCAGCGTCCCGCGCCGCCAGCCGTGGACGAACCCGCCCTCGGCCGACTCCTCCTCGGCCTCGGCCTGCGCCCCGCGCTCGCGCAGCATCCCGACGCCCATCCACACCAGGTAGGCGGCACCGGCCCAGCGCAGCACCTCGTACGCCACCTGCGAGGCGGTGAGCAGCGCCGTCACGCCCGCCGAGGTCAGCGTCCCCCAGATCAGCGTCCCGGTCTGGATCCCCAGCACCACCCCCCACGCCTGCCGCCGCCGCCCCAGCGCGGACGTCCGCAGGATCAACGCGGTGTCGAGCCCGGGGGTGAGGGTGAGCAGCCCCACGACGAGGGCGAAGGACCACAGGGCCGTTGTCATCTCCATGGGCCGCGATGCTCTCACAACCCCGGAGACACCCTCAGTCCGCCGTCCCCGGCGGGACGACCCACTCGGTGGGCTGGCCGGTGACGGCGGCGATCATGTCGTAGTCGCCGTTGTAGTGGAGGACGGTCGCGCCATGACGCTCAGCCGTGGCGGCGATGATGAGATCTGCCACGGACAGCGCGCGCCAGTTGCCGGCGGTTGTCAGCAGGGCTTGCACCTCGATGGCCCGGTCCCACACCTCGTCGGGTGTGGAGAACCAGCCGAAGCCACGCAGGCCGTCCCGGATTCGGTCGGCATCCGCCTTGGACCGGGCGCTGTACAGGATCTCCAGCTCGACCGCACCGCAGATCGCGAGGCGCCCTTGATTGAACAACCTGTCGATGACATCCCCGATCGCGGGCTTGGGGTAGCGAGCGAAAGCGGACTTGTCGATGAGGAAGTGCTCACTCACTCTTGTCCACCGGACCAGTCAGGTCGGGCAGCCCGCCGTCGGCAAGCCACGCAAGAAACTCCTTGCCCTTGCGACGCTTTACCGCGTCCTCAAGGGCGGCATTGACGGTGGCGACCTTGGTCGTGGTGCCGAAGATCTCGGCGGCCTCGGCCAGGAGTTCGTCGTTGACGTCTATCACGGTGCGAGCCATGAGTCGCCTCCAAAGGAATACAGACCTGCGATATCACAATCGATGATAGTTGATATCGCAGGCCCGTTGGGGCCGATCAGGTGACGTTCGCCCGATCAGGTGATGTTGAGGCGGGCGGCGAGGCGCAGGAGGCCGGGGCTGAGGCGGGAGAGGAGGCGGGCGGCCTTGGCCTCGGGGGTGACCGGGACGACCGGCTTGCCGGTGCGGACGGCGCTGACGATGGCGCCGGCGACCTTCTCGGGCGGGAAGCCGCGGCGGGCGTAGAGCCTGGCGGCGCGGGCCTGCTTGGCGGACTGCTCGTCGGCGGTGGTCGCCGAGAAGGTGGAGGTGCGGGTGATGTTGGTGTTGACGATGCCCGGGCAGATGGTCGAGACGCCGATGCCGTGGCCGACGAACTCGGCGCGCAGGCAGTCGGAGAGCATGAAGACGGCGGCCTTGCTGGTCGCGTAGGCGGTGAGCGCCTTGGCGGGCAGGTAGGCGGCGGCCGAGGAGACGTTGACGATGTGGCCGCCCTGGCCCCGGTCGGCCATCAGGGTGCCGAAGGCGCGGCAGCCGTGGATGACGCCCCAGAGGTTGACGTCCAGGACGCGCTGCCACTCCTTCTCGGTCGTCTGCAGGAACGTCCCGGAGTGGCCGATGCCGGCGTTGTTGACCATCACGTCGGGCACGCCGTGCTCGGCGGCGACGCGCTGCGCGAAGGCGTCCATCGCGGCGCCGTCGGAGACGTCCACCTGGTAGGCGTGCGCCTGCGGGCCGACCAGGGCGGCGAGTTCGGCGGTGCGCTCGGCGGCCGCGAGGTCGAGGTCGCAGACCACCACCCGGGCGCCGTCCTCGGCGAAGGCCAGCGCGGTGGCCCGGCCGATGCCGCTGCCGCCACCGGTGACCACCACCAACCGGCCGTCACCGTAGGACTCTTGGGCCCCGTCCGCCTTCCCGGTGTCGATCCGGGCGGTGAACTCGCGGACCATGCCGGCCACGGCGGCTCCCTTCTCCAGCAGCGCCGACCAGTGGCCGGCGTGCAGCGTGCGGCGGGTCAGCTGGGGCACCCAGCGTTCCAGTCCCTCGGAGAGGTAGGTGCCGACGTAGCGGTCCCGGGTGAGTGTGACCAGCTGGACCGGCACCTCGGTCGGCCGCTCCCGCGGACTCCCCAGCGTGGGGCGGAAGTTGGCCCGGTAAAGCTCGATGCCGCGGACCGCGTCGCGGCGCAGGGTGCGCTGCGGGTGGTCGGCCCGCGGGGTGACGTGCTCCAGGTCGCGCAGCACCCGCGGCCAGGCCCGGGCGAGGCCGAGGCGCCAGACGGCCGGGGCCAGGAAGGGCAGGTGGAAGGCGGTGATGTACCAGGAGTGCGCGCCCTGGTGCAGCAGTTGGCGCAGGTGGCGCGGGGTGGGGCGGCGCATCCGGTGGCGCAGCCAGAAGCCCATGTGGTCCAGGCTGGGGCCGGACAGGGTGGTGTAGGAGGCGATCCGGCGCTCGGCGCCGGGGGTGGTGACGGCCTCCCAGGACTGGATCGAGCCCCAGTCGTGGGCGACCAGGTGGACCGGGCGGTCCGGGCTGACGGCGTCGGCGACGGCGAACAGGTCGTCGGCGAGCTGCTCCAGGCGGTAGCCGTCTCGGTGCGCCGGGGCGCCCGACTCGCCCGCGCCGCGCACGTCGTAGCGGACCACGTGGTGGTCGCGGGCCAGGTCGGCGGCGATGTCGTCCCAGACGGTGTGGGTGTCCGGGTAGCCGTGCACCAGGAGGACGGTGGGGGCCTCGGGGTCGCCCTGCTCGAAGACGGCGAGCGGGATGCCGCCGGAGTGGACGGTCCGGCGGCGGGTGGGGGTCGTCATCGGGTGGCCTCCTGGGCGGTCGGCTCGACGGTGGCGGTGGCTGCGGCGAGGGCGGTCGGCTCGGCGGTCGGCTCGGCGGCGGTCCAGCGGCGGACGTGCGGGAGGTCGTCGTCCAGCCAGTAGGCGTCGTCCTCGGTGACCACCAGCAGTTCCTCGAACTTGATGCCCACACCGCGGAAGCCGATGTGCGGCTCGACCGCCCACAGCCCCGGGGTGGGCGCGTGCCGGGACGACCGCCCGTCCGCCCACAGCGGCGAACGGCCGTGCAGGCGCTCGGAGATGAGCTCGCGGCCGAGGGTCTGCAGGGTGCGCACGCCGAAGCCGAAGACATTCACCCCGGCCGGGCCACGTGCCGTGGTGCGGGTGACCTGGTGGCCGATCACCCGGCCCGGGTAGACCTGGTGCCGGTTGTCGTAGCCGTGCGCGGCGATCTGCGCGTCCACCGCCGCGTACACCTCGTCGAGCGGTTTGCGGGCGCGCACCTCGGTGAGGATCAGCTCGCGGTAGACCTGGAGGTCGGCGGCCAGCCGGTCCCAGACCCGGTTCTCGCCGACCTTGCCGCCGTAGCCGATGTCGGCGGTGTAGCCGTCCACGACGGGCGCGCAGTCCAGCACGTACGGCATGCCCTCCTCCAGGCGGCGGCCGCCGGCGAAGAACTGCAGCGGGGTGTGGAAGTGCCGGAACGCCGTGCGGTCGCCGAACCAGGCGAACGGGACGTGGAAGAAGTCCTGCACCCCGGCGGCGACCAGGCGGCGGCGCAGCTCGGCGGTGGTCTGGCGCTCGGTGACCCCGGGTTCGATCCAGGCGGCGACCTGTTCGGCGCAGTGGTACGCCAGTTGCTGGGTCTCGCGGAAGCGGGCGAGGTCGCGCTCGGAGTAGGAGAACGTCGGCATCGCATGCGCCGTCGGGGGCATCGGGGGCTCCTTCTAGACGTCGAGGTCGGCGTCGAGGTCGAGGTCGAGGTCGAGCACGAGGGTCTCACCCTCGGCGGCGCGGGAGACGCAGGGCAGCAGGGCGCCGGCGGCGCGCTGTTCGGGGGTGAGGCGGCGGTCCCGGTGCTCGGGCGTACCGGCCACCAGGCGGACCTCGCAGGTGCCGCAGAAGCCCTGGTGGCAGGAGTACGGGAGGTCGGGGCGGGCCTCGCGCAGCACGTCCAGGGCGGAGCGGTCGGCGGGGACGTCCAGGATCGGCCCGTCGGCGCCGAGCCGGACGGCGAAGGGCCGGCCGTCGGTGACCGGGGCGGCGCCGAAGCGCTCGAAGTGCAGGGCGGCGGAGGTGGATTCGTCCAGAGCCGCTTGGACGGCGGCGAGCATCGGGGCCGGGCCGCAGCAGTAGACGGCCGCGCCGTGCGGGGCGTGGGCGAGGAGTTCGGCGCCGGTGGGGACGCCGCCGTGCTCGTCGTCCGTGCGCAGCACGACCCGGCGCGGATCGAGGGCGCGCAGCTCGTCGCTGTACGGGAGGGTGTCGGCGCTGCGGCCGACGTGCACCAACGTCCAGTCCAGGCCGTGCCGTTGGGCCTCGCGGGCCATCGGGAGGAGCGGGGTGACACCGATGCCGCCGGCGAGCAGCAGGACGGCGGGCTCGGCACAGAAGGCGAAGCCGTTGCGCGGGCGGCGGGCGGCGAGGCGGGCGCCGGGGTGCAGGGCGTCGTGGACCTCGACGGACCCTCCGCCGCCCCCGGGCAACCGCCGGACGGCGATCCGGTAGTGCCGGCGGTCGGCGGGGTCGCCGCTGAGCGAGTAGTGGCGCTCACGGCCGGAGGGCAGGGCCAGCCGCAGGTGGGCGCCGGGCTGCCAGGACGGCAGTTGCCCGCCGGAGGGGTCGGCGAGCGTCAACTCGATCACGTCGGAGGCGAGTTGACGGCGCTCGGCGACGACCAGCCGGAGCAGCGGGGTGGGGCGGCTGAGCGGGCGGCGGGGGTTGCGGCGCAGCAGCGGGCCGCCGAGCGCCGGGGAGTAGCGGTCACCGAAGGCGGTGAGCCAGCGCATGAAGCCGTCGGCGCGGGGGCGGCCGTAGAGGTCGGGGGGCGGGGTGAGCAGGTCCATCCGGGCGGGTCCTTGGCGGGGAGAGGGGACGGGCGGCGGGGGCGGGCGGGCGGCGGGCGGCAGCTGACGGCCGACGGCTGACACCTGACACCTGACAGATTTCAGATTTCAGATTTCAGATTTCAGCGAACAGATAACGTTCGCTGTTCGTTGAAACCTGTCAGTTGTCAGCCGTCAGCTGCTCCCCGTCAGCCCCGCCCGGCCGCCGCCCGGGCGGCCGGGGAGGTGGCGAGGTAACCCAGCGCCTGGCTGGAGGAGCCCTCCTGGGTCGGGTGGTAGCCCGGCCGGAGGTAGCGCAGCCCGGAGCGGAGGGAGCGGACCGGATCCGGCAGCAGCCCGCGCTTGGCGATCCGACTCGCCTCCCGCCAGGTGGGCCTGAGCCGCCCCTCCAGGGTCGGGTCGGCGGCGAGCAGGAAGCGGGCGCCGCGCACCCAGAGGTGCACCAGCAGCGGCCCGGAGATCGCCATGCCGCGGACCCGCCGCAGGTAGCCCGGGTCCAGGTGGACCATCAGGTCGAAGGCGACGCTGCGGTGCTCGACCTCCTCGGCGCCGTGCCAGCGCAGCAGGTCCAGCATCGTCGGGTCGGCCTTGGCCCGGTCCAGGCCCGGGGAGTTGAGCGCCCAGTTGCCGAGGAAGGCGGTGAAGTGCTCGATCGCCGCGACGAAGGCGACCCGTTCGATGACGTTCTCCCGCCGCTGCGCCGGCGTCAGGCCCGGCTTGTCGCCGAGGACGCGCTGGAACAGCCAGGAGATCTGCCGGACGTACGGGCGCGGGTCGAGGCCCTGGCCGAGCAGGTGGTCGAGCACCTCCTGGTGGGCCTCGGCGTGGATGGCCTCCTGCCCGATGAAGCCGAGCACCTCCTCGCGCAGCTGCTCGTCCCGGATCAGCGGCAGCGCTTCCTTGAACACCTTGACGAACCAGCGCTCGCCCTCGGGCAGCAGCAGGTGCAGCACGTTGATCACGTGGGTGGCCATCGGCTCGTCCGGGATCCAGTGCAGCGGCAGCCGGGCCCAGTCGAAGCGGACGTCCCGGGGTTCCAGGACGAGGCTCTCGTGCACCCGCGCAGCGGGGGCGGCGACGGCGGGGACGGGGGTGGGGCGGGGCATGGCAGGCCCTCCTGACCTGGGGGCGGCGGCTCGACTCTCGGAAACGTACTCGCCGGTAGCGGTGGGGACAAGGGGTTCGGCACCTCTTATCGACATCGAGTCTAATAAGTGATGTGCACCGCGGGGCACCCCCGGAGAAACCCACCCCCGGAAACCCTCCCGCGGTAACCCTCCCGCGGAAAGCGCGCGGGCCCCGCCGGACGACGCGTCCGACGGGGCCCCACGAGCGAGCGGTGCTCAGACCGCCATCGCCAGTATCAGCGGCGCCGCCCGGGCGGCCAGCAGTTCGGCCGCGGCCCTGAGCTTGTGGATGTTGTCCACGGGCATCGAGGTGGCCAGGCAGCCGACCGTGCTGCCCGCCGTGATCGGCACCGCCGCGCAGACGGTGCCGAGCGCGTACTCCTGGATGTCCAGCACCGGCACCGTCGCGGGCTGGCGCTCCAGCCGGTGCATCAGCTGGTCGGCATCGGTGACGGTGCGGGAGGTCAGCCGGGCGACCGGGTGCCGGGAGAGGTGGTCCCGCCGGCCGTCCGCGTCGAGCTGGCTGAGCAGGCACTTGCCGATCGCGCTGGCGTGCGCGGTGGCACGGAAGTCCACCCACTCCTGGACGGCGGGCGCGTAGTCGGCGGCGGCGACCGCCTCGACCGACAACTCCCCGTCGTGGTACCGGGTGAAGTAGACCGCGGCGCCCAACTCGTCCCGGAGTTCGGCGAGTTTGCGGTTCAGCCGGGCCTTGACGAGCTGTTCCCGGTTGTGCTGCCCGAGCAGGGCGAAGGTGCCGCCGAGCACCCAACCGCCGTCCTGGCACTGGAGGTAGCCCTCGATCTCCAGGATCTCGGCGAGCCGGCGGACGGTCGGCAGGCCCAGCGAGGTCTCCCGCGCGAGCCCGACCAGGGTGGCGCCGTCGGGGTGCCGGTCGACGGCCTCCAGCAGTCTGAGGGCGTGCTGCAGGGAGGTGAACGGGCCCGTCGGGCCCTGGTCCAGCGCGGCGTGACGACCCGGGGCTGGTGTCGACATGTCGTCCCCTTCCGATGTCCCCCCACGGAGCGACCGCGGGCGGTCTCCAGCCTATCCACCCCGGGCCCCGGGCGGCTGCCGTCCGTGAATATCCGTGAACATTCCGTGGAGCACGGCCGGTCGGCTGGTACAAGGGGCCCCGCGCACACGCACGAACGGAACCCGCACCCGACACCTCGTCCGCCGCAGCGCCCCCGCGAAGCCCGACGGGCCCCTCCCCCACTGCCCGGGGGGAGGGGCCCGTCGTGGAGCCGCCGGGGTGCGGGCCCCGGCGGTCCTGAGGGTGCGAAAGGTCGGTGCGAAAGGTCGGTGCGGAGTGTGCGAGGAGGGTCGGCCCGCGGAGGGTCAGCCCTCGTCGCCCGCGCGGAGCTTGGCGACGGCGGCCTCCAGGCGGGCGCCGTACTCCTCGTCGGCGGCGTGGAAGTGGGCGAGGTTCTTCTCCACCACGTCGTCCCGGCTGACCTGCGACAGGAAGCCGGCGATGTTGTCGATCAGGCGGGTCCGCTCGCCCTGCGACATCAGCCGGTAGAGCTCGCCGGCCTGGAAGAAGTCGTCGTCCTTGGTGTGGGCCGGCGTGGTGTAGGTGCCGGTGTAGCCGTCGACCTTGACCGGCGCCGCGAGCGCGCCGTCGGTCTGGGCCGGGCCGTCGTACGAGTTGGGCTCGTAGTTCTTGCCGCGGCCGGCGCTGTTGACGGCCATGAGGCCGTCCCGGCCGTAGTTGGCGGCCTCGGTGGCGTGCGGGGCGTTCACCGGCAGCAGGGTGTGGTTGACGCCGAGGCGGTAGCGCTGGGCGTCGGCGTAGGCGAACAGCCGGCCCTGGAGCATCTTGTCCGGGGAGGGGCCGATGCCGGGCACGAAGTTGTTCGGCGAGAACGCGGACTGCTCGACCTCGGCGAAGACGTTCTCCGGGTTCCTGTTGAGCACCAGGCGGCCGACCTTGACCAGCGGGTAGTCGGCGTGCGGCCACACCTTGGTGAGGTCGAAGGGGTTGAAGCGGTAGTCCGCGGCCTCGGCGACCGGCATCAGCTGGACGTAGAGGGTCCAGGACGGGAACACGCCCCGCTCGATGGCCTGGTGGAGGTCGCGCTGGTGCGAGTCGGCGTCGGCGCCGACCACCTCGGCGGCCTGGTCGCCGTCCAGGCTGCGGATGCCCTGGTTGGTCTTGAAGTGGTACTTCACCCAGTAGGCCTCGCCCTCGGCGTTGACCCACTGGTAGGTGTGCGAGCCGTAGCCGTTCATGTGGCGGTACGAGGCGGGGATGCCGCGGTCGCCGAACAGCCAGGTGATCTGGTGGGTCGAGGCCGGCGAGTGGGCCCAGAAGTCCCAGACGTTGTCCGCCTCCTGCACGCCGGTGTACGGGTCGCGCTTCTGCGAGTGGATGAAGTCGGGGAACTTGACCGGGTCCTTGATGAAGAACACCGGGGTGTTGTTGCCGACGAGGTCGTAGTTGCCCTGCTCGGTGTAGAACTTCAGCGCGAAGCCGCGCGGGTCGCGCACCGCGTCGCTGGCGCCGAGGTTGCCGGCCACCGTGGAGAAGCGCAGGAAGACCTCGGTGCGCTTGCCGACCTCCGACAGGAACGCCGCCCGGGTGTACTTCGACACCTCGTCGGTGACCTCGAAGTAGCCGTACGCGCCGGAGCCGCGGGCGTGCACGACGCGCTCCGGGATGCGCTCGCGGTTGAACCGGGCCAGCTTCTCCAGCAGCTGCTGGTCCTGGATCAGCAGCGGGCCGTACTCGCCGGCCGAGGCCGAGTTCTGGTTGTCGGCGACCGGGGCGCCGGACTCCGTGGTCAGGATCTTGGACATGGAGGGTCCTTCAGGTGTCGATAAGGCGGTGCGTGGAGAGGTGGAGCGGGCGGGCGGGCGAGCCCCGCTCAGACGCCCAGCAGGCGCCACAGCGCCGAGCGGCGGCGGGCGGAGTGCTCGCCGTCCGGGCCGTCGGCCGGCTGGAGGCCGGCGACCGCGGCGGTGGCCGCGGCCGGGTCCGCCAGCGGGCGGGCGGCGGCCAGGGCCGCGGCCTCCTCCGCGCCGAGGCCGGCGTCGACGAGGGCGGCGGCGGCCTCCGCGGCCGGGACGGCGTTGAACCAGCGCAGCGCGAGGGCCGCGCGGCCGGCCTCGGTGAGGCGGCCGGTCAGCCGCAGGCGGGCGAGGCCGCCGTCCGGGTAGACGTTGATCCGCACGTGGGTCACCGGGCGGCCGACGTCGAGCCGGAAACGGTGCCGGGTGTCGGGCTGCAGGCGGGTGCGGGGCAGGATCTCGAACCACTCGCCGTCGGCCGGCGCCTGCGAGGTCGCGGCCTGCCCGGTCGAGGCGTCGAAGCCGATCAGGTCGGCCCAGCCGGGGGCATTGGCGACGAAGTGGGTGGTGTCCACCTCGACCGCCAGGGCCTCACCGCCCCCGGCCAGGGCGATCTGAACCCAGTCGTTGGCCTTGTCGCGCCGACGACGGGTCTCCCAGCCCTCGCCCATGACGGAGGCGCGACCGGGAGCGTTCAGGTTGTGCGGGGAGGAGAAGTAGCGGTCGGACGCCGCCTCGGCCACGCCGCCGTACTCCTGGGCGGCCAGGTCGAAGGTGAGGCCGTCCAGTTCGCGCGGGTCGGGCAGCACCTCGCCGTGCACCCGCAGGCGGGCCACGCCGCCGTCCGGGTAGATGTTGAGCCGCACGTGGGTGTAGCGGGAGTCGTCCTGGACGGCGAACTCGTGGGCGGTGTCGCCCCGCAGCGGGGTGCGCGGCACGAGGACGGTCCACTCGGCGGCCCGCAGCTCCTCGGGCGAGGGGTGCCCGGGGACGGAGGCGGCCTCGACCACGGCGCTCTCCGGGTAGTTGCCGGTGAAGTGCGCGGTGTCGACGATCACGCCGCGGATCGCACCGCCGACGCCGAGCCGGACGATCGCCCAGTCGTGGTCCTGGTCGGTGGGGTGCGGCTGGTCCGCGGAGACGCCGCGGCGGCGCTTGGACTCCCAGCCGTCCATGATCTGGCCCTTGTGGCCGAAGGTGTGCGGGCGGAACTCGGCCGGCTTGGCCACCAGCAGGTTCTCGGCGTCCGCGAAGGTGTCCTCGTTGGTGGCGACGACGCCCGCGCCGAGCAGCCGGGAGGCCAGGTTGACCAGCTCGGTGAAGGGAGCGCTCGGGGTGTCGGCAGTGGTCACTGACTCTCCTCGGAAGGCGTGGTGGGTAAGGGAGTTGGCAGGCCCGGAGCGAGGGACCGAAGCGAGGGCCCGATCCGCCGGGGGCCGATCCGCCGGGGGCTGGTCCGCCGGGCCGTCCGCCGGGCTAGTCCGCGGGGCGCAGCAGCTGGCGGCCGAAGGGCTCGGCCCCGGTGTCCACCGCCCGGCCGCGCAGCCAGGTGGTGCGCACGGCGCCGCTCAGGGTCCGTCCGGCGTACGGGGTGACCGGGTTGCGGTGGTGCAGCTCGCCCGCGTGGACGGCGAACTCCCCGTCGGGGTCGAAGGCGACCAGGTCGGCGTCGCAGCCCGCCGCGATGGCGCCCTTGGTGCCGGTGAGGCCGACCAGTTCGGCCGGTCCGGCGGACATCCAGCGCACCACGTCGGCGAGCGTGTGGCCGCGTCGGCGGGCCTCGGTCCAGATGGCGGGCAGGCCCAGCTGGAGCGAGGCGATGCCGCCCCAGGCCGCCGCGAAGTCGCCGCTGCCGCCGAACTCGGGCAGCAGCTTGAGGTCGGGGGTGGACGGCGAGTGGTCCGAGACGACGGCGGTGAACTCGCCGTCGGCCAGGGCCTGCCAGAGGGCGTCCCGGTTGGCCTCGTCGCGGATCGGCGGGCAGCACTTGAAGGCGGTGTCGCCGTCGGGCACCTGCTCGGCGGCGAGCGTCAGGTAGTGCGGGCAGGTCTCGGCGGTGACCCGTACGCCCGCCTCGCGGGCCCGGCGCAGCAGGGGCAGCACGGCCGCCGAGGAGACGTGCAGGATGTGCACCCGGGCGCCGGTGCGCCGGGCCGTGTCGAGCAGGTGGGCGACCGCGGCGGTCTCCGCTCCGGCCGGGCGGGAGGCGAGGAAGTCCCGGTAGTGGACGCCGGGTTGCTGCGGCGCGGCGGCCAGCACGGCCGGGTCCTCGGCGTGGATGATCGCCAGTGCCCCGATCCGGGCCTGCTCGGCCAGCGCGGCCTCCAGGTCGGCGGCCTCGACGTGCGGGAACTCGTCGACGCCGGACGGGGCGAGGAAGCTCTTGAAGCCGAACACGCCCGCCCGGTGCAGGGGTTCGAGGTCCGGGACGTTGCCGGGCACGGCCCCGCCCCAGAAGCCGAGGTCGACCCAGGCCTGGCCCTCGGCGGTCTTCCGCTTGACGTCCAGCCCCGCCACCGTGGTGGTGGGCGGTACGGAGTTGAGCGGCATGTCGATGATCGTGGTGACGCCGCCGGCCGCGGCGGCCCGGGTGGCGGTGGCGAAGCCCTCCCACTCGGTCCGGCCGGGCTCGTTGACGTGTACGTGGGTGTCGACCAGGCCGGGCAGCAGCGCGGTGTCGCCGAGGTCGACGAGGTCGCTGTCGCCGACCACGAGCGATCCGTGGGCGGCGACCTGCTCGATCCTGCCGTCCCGGATCAGCACGTCCGCGGGGCGCTCGCCCTCGGGCAGCACCGCCCGGCGGGAGCGGATCACCGCTGGCTGGCTGATCGGCATGGGGACCTCCGGAACCTGGGAGTTGGGGGTGGCGGAACACGGGTGGGGTCGAAGGATTGCCGGGAGCCTAGGCCCGCCTTCAACAAAACGTCAATGGAGGAACGTACGAGGGCTCAGCCCGGCAGCAGCTCCACGGCCAGCCGCTCCCCCGCCACCTCGGCCAGCTCGCCGGCCCTGGTCATGCTGTCCCCCGGCTGCTCGGCCAGGTCGGTGAGGGCGACCGCGGCGGTGAAGCCGGCCGCCCGCCACTCGGGCTCGGACAGCTCCAGCCGACCCGCCACGGCGGCCACCCGAACCCCCGCCCGGGCAGCCGCCGCGGCGACTCCGGCGGGGGCCTTGCCATGGAGCGTCTGAGCGTCCAGGCAGCCCTCACCGGTGACGACGAGGCGTGCCCCACGCACGGCCTCGTCGAAACCCAGCAGTTCGAGCAGCAGCTCGATACCGGGTCGCATGGTGGCGCCGAGCAGGGCGAGGGCGGCGAAGCCCACCCCGCCCGCGGCCCCGGCGCCGGGGGCCTCCCGCACGTCCCGACCGGTCACCGCGGCCACCCGGTCGGCGAAGCGGGTCAGCCCCTGCTCCAGGACCACCAGGTCGTCGCCGTCGGCGCCCTTCTGCGGGCCGTAGACGGCGGTGGCGCCGCGCGGGCCCAGCAGCGGGTTGTCCACGTCGCAGGCGACCACGACGTCCACCCCGGTCAGCAGCTCGGCCAGCGGGCCGAGGTCGATCCGCTCCAGGCGGCGCAACGAGGCTCCGCCGGGCGGCAGTTCGACGTCGTCGGCGTCCCGCAGCCGGACCCCGAGCGCCTGCACCATGCCGGCCCCGCCGTCCGTGCAGGCGCTGCCGCCGAGGCCGAGCACGATCCGCTTGGCACCCATCGACACCGCGCGGGCGATCAGCTGGCCGACGCCGTAGGAGCCGGCCGCGAGCGGGGCGGTCCGGCCGCCGGGCAGCCGGGCGAGCCCGGAGGCCTGGGCCAGTTCGACCACGGCGGTGTCGCCGCGGACGGCCAGGGCGGCGTCCACCGGCAGGCCGGTCGGACCGGCCACCTTGGCCGGGACGCGGTCGAACCCGGCCGCGAGCGCCGCGGCCAGGGTGCCCTCACCGCCGTCGGCGACGGGCAGTTCGCGCACGTCGGCGCCGGGCGCGGCACGCCGGATGCCGGCGGCGATCCGGGCGGCGACCTCGGCACCCTCCAGGGTGCCCTTGAACTTGTCCGGCGCTACGACCACGTGGCCCTTGAGGGGGGTGGGGGGCATCGGTGGTCCTCACTTCCGTGCGGGTCGGGCGGTGTTCCACGAACATGGGTCCGGACAAGCATGGGTCCGGTGGCACCGGGGTTGCGACCCCCCTGGCCGGGCGGTGCGGCCCGGCCCGGGGCCGAGCTCCCGCGGGAGCGCCGGTCCCGGAGGATCGTCGCTTCCGTGGGAGCGCCGGTCCCGTAGGGGGTGCGACCCCCTCCCCGCCGTTCCCCTCGACCCGCTTCCGACGTTCGAGGGGCTCCCCTCGGCGAGGAGGGGGCCAGGCGACGCACCGCTGGCACGACCGAAGTGCCCCCGGGGGAGGGTGTGTGCGTCACCGGCTTGGATCGACCGGCGGGCGGGCGGATGAGCCCCTGCCCGCACGCCGGTCGGGTCTGGCCTCCTGGTGGCGCGGGCACGACCGGATCAGGTACACGCCACCAGGAGGAGTCTGTGGGGCCTCGGCCCCTCGGGTCAGGCGACCTCGCGGCCCGAGAGCCGCTCGACGCCGCGCAGCAGCGCCGAGTGGTCGAGCGAACCGTCGCCGTTGGCCCGGGCGGAGGCGACCAGCTGGGCGACCACGGCGCCGACCGGCAGCGCGGCGCCCACGGCGCGGGCGGCGTCGGTGACGATGCCCATGTCCTTGTGGTGCAGGTCGATCCGGAAGCCGGGGGCGAACTCGCGGTTGAGCATGTTCGCCTTCTTGCGGTTGAGCACCGTGGAGCCGGCCAGGCCGCCGCCGAGCACGTCCAGCGCGGCCGCGAGGTCGACGCCGGCGTTCTCCAGGAACACCACGGCCTCGGCGAGCACCTGGATGTTGACCGCGACGATCAGCTGGTTGGCGGCCTTGACGGTCTGGCCGGCGCCGTCGGGGCCGACGTGGACGACCGTGGTGCCGAGCGCGTCGAACAGCGGCTTCGCCTCGGCGAAGTCCGCCGCCTCGCCGCCGACCATGATCGACAGCACCGCCTCGACCGCACCGGCCTCGCCGCCGGAGACCGGGGCGTCCAGGGTGCGCACGCCCTTCTCCCGGGCGGCCTTGCCGACCTTGATGGAGGTCTGCGGGGTGATCGAGGACATGTCGATCACCAGGGTGCCGGCCTGGACGTTCTCGAGGACGCCGCCCTCACCGAGGATGACCGCCTCGACGTGCGGGTCGGCCGGGACCATGGTGATGACGACCTCGGCGTCCTTCACCGCGTCGGCGATGCTGGCGGCGCCGTGGCCGCCGGCCGCGATCACGGTGTCGATCGAGGCCTGGGAGAGGTCGAAGCCGGTCACGTGGTGGCCGGCCTTGACCAGGTTGACGGCCATGGGCTTGCCCATGATGCCGAGGCCGACGAAGGCAATCTTGCGGGAGGCGCTCATCGCGTCGGGTTCCTTACGTGTACGGGTGGGGAGGGGTGACGGGCCGGACGGGCGCCGCGGTACGCCGCGTACCCGGGCCGGACGGGCGCCGGGGGCGCCGGGTCGGCCGGCGGAGTGGGCGCCGGCGGAGTGGGCGCCGGGTCAGCGGGCGGCGCGCAGCTCGCGCGGCAGCCAGTCGAAGCTGTCGGCGCTGACGCCGGTGGAGGGGCGGTACTCCAGGCCGATCGAGCCGCTGTAGCCGGCCGCGCTGAGCCGGGCGAACAGGTCCTCGAAGTCCAGCCCGCCGGTGCCGGGCTCGTTGCGGCCCGGGTTGTCGGCGATCTGCACGTGGCCGATCCGGTCGGCGTAGGTGTCGATGACGGCCGCCAGGTCCTCGCCGTTCTTGGCCAGGTGGTACAGGTCGCAGAGGAACCTGGCGTTCCCCAGGCCGGTGGCGGCGTTGACCTTGTCGACCACCTCGACCGCGGCGGCCGCGGAGACCAGCGGGTAGTCCGGGGACTCGGCCGCGTTGAGGGCCTCGATCAGCAGGACGGCACCGATCTCGTGGGCCGCCCGGGCCGCGAGCACCAGGTTCTCCAGTGCGACCGCGTCCTGCTCGGCCGGCTCGACGCCCTCGACCCGGTTGCCGTACAGCGCGTTGAGCGCGGTGGCACCGAGCGAGGCGGCCAGTTCCGCGGCGACCGGGACGTTGGCCCGGAAGCGCTCCCGCTCGGACGGGACCGAGACGGTTCCCCGGGCGCCCTGGCTGAGGTCGTCCAGGAAGTTGAGGCCGGTGAGCCGGACGCCCGCGTCACTGAACGCCTTGCGCAGCGCGTCGAGTTCGGCCCGACCCGGGCTGTGTTCGGTGCCGAAGGGCCACCAGAGTTCGGCGGCCGTGAAGCCGGCCGCGGCGGCGGCCGCGGGGCGCTCCAGCAGCGGGAGTTCGCCGAACAGGATCGACAGGTTGACCGTGAAGCCGTGCTTGGCAGCCGCCGTCACGTCCATCACCTCTCACTCTCTCTTCCTTCATCCGCAACTTCCACGATCCGGAAGAGGGATTCTGTGTGGTGGAAGCATCTCCGGCCCGCCGAGCGGGTGTCAAGGCTGCCGCAACATTTTGTTGAAGTGGCTCCGAGGGGTCCGCCCACCGGCCCCGCGACTGTTCGATCGCCCAGGCCCTGCCCCCGCCCACCCCCGCTCGCTAGAGTGAGCGGGTGCGATTGATGGTGGAGTTCACGACAGAACCGTTCGAACTGGACACGTTCCCCGAGCACGCCGCGACGGCCCGCAAGGTCGTCGACGAGGCCGGCCTGGACGTGGCGGTCGGCCCCTTCGGGACCGGCGCCGAGGGCGAGGCCGACCAGGTCCTCGCCGCGGTGACCCGGCTGCTCCGGGAGACCCTGGACGCCGGGGCGACCCGCATCTCCGTCCAGGTGAGCGTGCTGGGAGAGGAGGGCGGTACGCCGTGACCGAGCACGTGGAGCACCCGCTCGCCGCGGCGGTCAAGCCACTGCTGGACGCGGTCGGCGCGACGCCCGTCCCACTGGACGAGGCGAAGGCCGAGGACGTCGTCCTGGAGTGGGAGGGCACCCCGGCCCTGGCCGTCCGGCTGCCGCACCTGAGCAGTGCGCTGGACCGGCTGCTGGCCGAGATGGCCCGCCAGTTCGACGGCCGCCCGCTGGCCGAGCTGGACCGCTGGGAGAAGCAGCGGGTCGTCGCCCTGCTGGAGGAGCGCGGCGCCTTCACCGTCCGCCACGGGGTCGAGACGGTCGCCTCGGCCCTGGGCGTCAGCCGCTTCACCGTGTACAACTACCTGAACCGCCAGGACGGTACGAAGCCGTCCTGAGCGCGGCTCGCGGGCTCCCCGCGAAGAGCTCACGAGGAACCCACGAGGGGTTCGCGAGGAACCCGCGAGGGGTTCGCGGACGGGTGACCCCGCCGCTGTGGACAGTCTCGACCGGCCCACGGCGGGGCACACTTGGCGAATCGCACACGAAAGGGCCCCGCAGCGCGGCCCGGTTCAAAACGTAACCACCAAGGGTTCAACAAACTGTTGACGGCAGGGTGGGGCCGATCTAGCTTTTCCGGGTGGCACCACTCTTCAGGAGGTCCACTCGTGACCAACCACCCCCACGCCCTCGACTCCCTGGCCGCGGCCGATGCCGCGAAGCTGGAGGAGATCCTGCTGGAGGTATGCTCCAGCCCCCGCTGGGCCGCCGCCGTCGCACAGACCCGACCCTGGCCCAGCCGTGAGGCCCTGCTCGCCGCCAACGCGGCGGCCATGGCCGCGCTGACCGTCGCGGACCTGCGCGACGCGATGGCCGGACACGCCCGGATCGGCCGGCCCAAGGAGGGCGACGCCACCTCCGAGCGCGAACAGGCCGGCATCCAGGGCGTGGACCGGGCGGTCCTCGACGAACTGCACGAGGCCAACACCGCCTACGAGGCGAAGTTCGGCCACGTGTTCCTGATCTGCGCGACCGGCCGCACCGCGGTCACCATGCTCACGGCCCTGCGCGAGCGCCACCCCAACGACCCCGCCACCGAGGCGGAGATCGTCCGGGGCGAGCTGCGCAAGATCAACGACATCCGGCTGAGCCGCCTCCTCGACGGTTCCTGACGCATCGTCAAGAATGCTCGGCAGGAAGGGCGTCCCATCCCGGACGCCCCACCCCGGACGTGCGCTCCGCGCGATCTGACGCACCATCACCTCTGCCATCAGTAAGGTCACCTCACCCATGACTGGCATCTCCACCCACGTGCTCGACACCAGCCTCGGCCGCCCGGCCGAGGGCGTCCCGGTCGAGCTCGCACTGCACACCGAGGGTGGCTGGCAGGTGCTCGGCACCTCCGCCACGGACTCCGACGGCCGGGTCAAGGACCTCCCGGCCGTGGAGGCGGGCTCGGTCGTCCGGCTGCTCTTCGACACCGGCGCGTACTACGCGCGGGGGTCCGCGGAGCCGCCGTTCTTCCCCGAGGTCTCGATCGTCTTCACGGTCGCGCCCGAGCAGCACCACTACCACGTGCCGCTGCTGCTGAACCCGTTCGGATACTCGGTCTACCGCGGAAGCTAGTGGACCGACCTGGAAGCTTAGGAGCCTGTCATGGCCCACGTGCTCGGTCAGAACCAGTACGGCAAGGCGGAGAACCGCATCGTCCGGGTCTACCGCGACTCCACCCGGCACGAGATCAAGGACCTGAACGTCTCGGTCTCCCTCCAGGGCGAGTTCGAGGACGTCCACCTCACCGGGTCGAACGCCAACTGCCTTCCCACCGACACCACCAAGAACACCGTGTACGCCTTCGCCAAGGAGTACGGCATCGACTCGGCCGAGGCCTTCGGCATCCTGCTGGCCCGGCACTTCGTCGACGACACCGAGCGCGGCGTCGTGCACAGCGCCCGGATCCGGATCGAGGAGTACGCCTGGGACCGGATCAGGACGCCGGACAGCTCGGCCCGGTTCATCGGCTCGGAGGAGGTCGGCCACTCCTTCGTCCGCACCGGCCAGGAGACCCGCACCACCGAGATCGTCTACGACGGCGAGACGGTGCAGGTCATCTCCGGCCTCAAGGACCTCATCGTCATGAACTCCACCAACTCGGAGTTCTGGGGCTACATCAAGGACAAGTACACCACCCTCCAGGAGGCGTACGACCGCATCCTCGCCACCCAGGTCACCGCCCGCTGGAAGTACGGCTACAGCGGTCGCGACGGCGAGGCCCAGCCCAACTGGAACCGCTCCTACACCCACGTGAAGCGGCACATGCTGGAGGCGTTCGCCGAGACCTACTCCTACTCGCTGCAGCAGACCCTGCACGCGATGGGCACCCGGGTCCTCAACAACCGCGCCGAGGTGGACGAGGTACGCCTCGAACTGCCCAACAAGCACCACTTCCTCGTCGACCTGGAGCCGTTCGGCCTCAAGAACGAGAACGAGGTCTACTACGCCGCGGACCGCATGTACGGCCTGATCGAGGGCACCGTGCACCGCGAGGGCGTCGTCCCGGTCATCCCGGTCGCCTGACCTCCCCCACCCCGCTCACCCCACCCCATGGACTCCGCCCGGAATCGCCGCACCCTCCGGCCCGCTCGGGCCGGTCGAGTTCGGGCGGACCGCACCACCATCGCCACCCGCACCACCATCGCCACTCGTACCACCGCACCACGCTCCACCTGTTTCTCCACCCCCACCAACCGGAGTTCGTGCTCGCCTCGCGGCGGCCGGCCCGGGGCACTGGAGAAGCGTCCCGAGGGATCCTTGCTCCGCCGTCCCGCCCTCGGGGGATCTCCAGCGCCACGGGCGCGCCGGGAGCCACGGGCACAAGAGGGGCTCGACATGGCACCCAGCAACACCAGCAGTAACGACGGCGGTTCCACCCCTGCAAGAACCCCAGGCCCGGACGGTACGTCGACCCGCCTGCCCGGCGGGCCGTCCGGGTCCGGGACCCACCCCGTGGACGAGGTGCTGCCCCCGGTGAAGCTGTTCTCCACCGGGCTCCAGCACGTCGCCGCGATGTACGCGGGAGTCGTCGCACCCCCGCTCATCGTCGGCGCCGGCGTCGGACTCTCCGCCACCGACCTCGCCCTGCTCATATCGGCCAGCCTGTTCACCGCCGGACTGGCCACCCTGCTCCAGACCCTCGGCATCTGGAAGATCGGCGCACGACTGCCGTTCGTGAACGGCGTGTCCTTCGCGGGCGTCGCGCCCATGATCGCCATCGCCAAGGGCTCCATCGAAAAAACAGGCGGACCGAAGGACGCCCTCCCGGTGATCTTCGGCGCGGTGATCGTCGCGGGGGCCCTGTGCTTCCTCGCGGCGCCGTACTTCTGCAAGCTCATCCGGTTCTTCCCCCCGGTCGTCCAGGGCACCGTGATCACCCTCATCGGGGTGTCCCTGCTCCCGGTGGCGGTGAACTGGGCGCGCGGCGGCTCGCCGGGCGCCCCCGGGTACGGCTCCGTACGGGCCGTCGGCCTCGCCGCGATCACCCTCGCCGCGGTGGTGCTCTGCAACCGGCTGCTGCGCGGCTTCTGGCAGCAGCTGTCCCTGCTCATCGGCTTGGCGTTCGGCACCCTGGTCGCCTTCCCGCTGGGGCTGGCCGACTTCGGCGCGGTCCAGGACGCGAAGGTCTTCGCGCTCCCGTCCCCGTTCCACTTCGGCGCGCCCGCCTTCGACGCGGCCGCGATCGTCTCGATGTGCATCGTCATGGTGGTCTCGATGACCGAGTCCACCGCCGACATGCTCGCCCTCGGCAAGATCGTCGAGCGCGAGGCCGACGAACCCACGCTCGCCGCCGGCCTCCGGGCCGACGGACTGGCCACCGCGCTCAGCCCCGTCTTCAACGGCTTCGCCGCCAGCGCCTTCGCCCAGAACATCGGGCTGGTGGCGCTGACCAAGATCCGCAGCCGCTTCGTGGTCGCGGCCGGCGGAGGCATCCTGATCCTGCTGGGACTCTTCCCGGTCCTCGGCTCGGTCGTCTCGCTGGTGCCGCAGCCCGTCCTCGGCGGTGCCGGGATCGTCCTCTTCGGCACGGTCGCGGCGAGCGGGATCCGCACCCTCGCGGAAGCCGGCATGGAGTCCAGCGCCAACACCATCCTGGTGTCGGTCTCGCTCGGGGTCGGCATCATCCCGATCGCCGTACCCACCTTCTACGACGCCTTCCCGGAGGCGGTCCGGACCCTGATGCACTCGGGGATCTCGGCCGGCTGCGTGATGGCCGTCCTGCTCAACCTGCTGTTCCACCACGTCGGAACCGCCCGCCGGTCCGCATCGCAGTCCAGGTCCGGCGAGGCCCCCGGCGCGACGGTGCCGACGGCGACACCGTCCTGACCGGTCCGGGCAGGGGCGCACACCACTCGGTGCGCGCCCCTCCTGGCCCTCCCCCATAGGAGTGACACCATGGCAGTCCAGCCCCCGCCCGCCGACCAGCGGATCGTGATCGAGAACGTCGCGATCGCCACGGTCGACGCCGTCGACACCGAGTACGCCCGCGGCCACGTGGTCATCCTCGGCAACCGGATCGAATCCGTCGGCAACGGCCCCGCCCCGGCGTGGCTGGACAACGTGGTGCGCCGGATCAACGGCGAGGGCCACCTGCTCACCCCCGGCCTGGTCAACACCCACCACCACTTCTACCAGTGGATCACCCGCGGCCTCGCCCAGGACAACATCCTCTTCGACTGGCTGGTCGCCCTCTACCCGACCTGGGCCCGGATCGACGACAAGCTCGTGCACGCCGCCAGCCAGGGCTCGGCCGCCGCCCTGCTCAAGTCCGGCTGCACCACCGCCTCGGACCACCACTACGTCTTCCCCAAGGACGGCGGCGACATCCTCGGCGCCTCGATCGAGGCCGTCCAGGAGCTCGGCCTGCGCTTCACCGCGCTGCGCGGCTCGATGGACCGCAGCAAGAAGGACGGCGGACTGCCGCCGGACCACGCCGTCGAGGAGCTGGACGACATCCTGGCCGCCTCCGAGGCCGCCGTCGACCGCTACCACGACTCCTCCTTCGGCTCGATGCTGCACGTCGCGCTGGCGCCCTGTTCGCCCTTCTCGGTCTCCACCGACCTGCTCCGCCAGTCCGCCGAACTCGCCCGCCGCAAGGGCGTCCGGCTGCACACCCACGGCTCCGAGACGGCCGAGGAGGAGCAGTTCTGCAAGGAGCTGTTCGGCATGGGGCCGACCGACTACTTCGAGTCCGTCGGCTGGCTCGGCGAGGACGTCTGGATGGCGCACTGCGTCCACATGAACGACTCCGACATCGCCAAGTTCGCCGAGACCGGCACCGGCGTGGCGCACTGCCCCTCCTCCAACGCCCGCCTGGCCGCCGGGATCGCCCGGGTGCCCGACATGCTCAAGGCCGGCGTACCGGTCGGGCTCGGCGTCGACGGCACCGCCTCCAACGAGTCCGGCGAGCTGGGCACCGAGCTGCGCAACGCGCTGCTGATCAACCGGCTGCACGGCTCCCCGACCGCGCTGACCGGGCGCCAGGCGCTGCGGCTGGGCACCATGGGCGGCGCCCGGGTGCTCGGGCGGCAGGCCGAGATCGGCTCCATCGAGGCCGGCAAGCTGGCCGACCTGGCGCTGTGGAAGATCGACGGGGTCATGCACTCCTCGATCGCCGACCCGGTCGCGGCCCTCACCTTCGGCGCCCTGCCGCCGCTGGCGACCCTGTTCGTCAACGGCAACGCCGTCGTCGAGAAGGGCGAGCTGACCACCGTCAACGAGGACCGGATCGCGCGTGCCTGCGCCCGCGCGGCCAAGGAGCTCGCCTCCCGGCCCGTCTGACGGCCCGCCGGGCGGGCCGGAGCTGCCCTCCGGCCCGCCCCGCCCACTCGGTCCCGCGCGCGCCCACGGACGGTGCGTGACC